>JANOVJ010000437.1:0-15719 GCA_031417295.1 bacterium
GGTTTGCTCGGCAGCCTGTGCCTGAGCTTCAACGCCGCCTTGGCGGAAGCCGACGTGGAATTCGTCGCCGTTCAGCCCGCCGCCCGCCGCCGCGGCGTGGGCCGGGCGCTATTGCGGGCCGCGTTGCGCCAAGCCTTCTGCGACGCGCGTTGCGAGCGCGTGAACCTGGTCGTCAACGACACCAACCCCGACGCGAAGCGGCTCTACGAAGCGAGCGGCTTCGAGCACCTGTTCAGCGGCATCGGGATGCGCTGGCCGGCGGCAACGGGTGAAGCGGCCAGCGGCGCGCCGAATGCCTGAGCCGCGCGGCCTCAGGCGCGCTCGCGCAGGCGCATCCGCAGCCCCACCGGCGCCATCGCGAACGCCAGCCGCTCCTGCACCTCGCTGCCGTCTTCGGTGCCCACGCTGTCGATGTCGAAGCGGCCGAGCAACATCGCCATCGCCATCTTCATTTCCAGCAGCGCCAGGTAGCGCCCCGGGCAAACGCGCGGCCCGGCGCCGAAGGGCATCGAGACGCGCTTGGCCGAGCCCGCGGCGTGCCCCGGGCTGCCGTCGGCCAGCCAGCGCTCGGGCATGAACGCGCGCGGGTTCGGGAAGTGGGCTGCGTCCACGCTGTCGTGGCGCATCACGGTCCAGACGATCGTGCCCTCCTTCACCCCCACGTCGGCGATGGTCGTGTCGCGCAGCGCCTGCAGCACCAGGAGGGGCGCGACCGGCCGCAGGCGCATCGTCTCGTGGGCGCAGGCTTCCACGTAGTTGAGCCCGGCCATCTGCAGGGCCGTGAACGCCGCCGGGTCGGGCGCGACGCGGCGCACTTCTTCCTGCGCCTTGGCCAGCGCCTGCGGGTTGCTGAACAGCAGGTGGATCATCCAGGCCAGCGTGTTGGCGGTGGTGTCTTCGCCGGCGAGCAGCATCGTCAGCACGTTACCGGCCACGTCGCGGTCGTCGAGGCCGCTGCCGCCCTGGTCGGCGGCGCCGATCATCGCTTCGAGCAGGTTGCTCGGGTGCTCGCGCAGCGCGGGGTCGGCGCGCATGCGCTCGCGCGATTGCGCAATGAAGCCGGCAATGGCCGCCATCACATGCTTCACGCTGCGGTCCAGCCGCCGGTCGGCCGGCAGGCGCAGCACGCGCCAGTACGCGAAAGGCGCCATCGCGCGGCGAAACAGCGCCGGAAAAATCTGGTCGAGGTGGCGCTGAATGACTTCGTCGTCCGACTCCAGCGTGTTGATGTCGGCGCCGAAGGCGAGGCCGGTGATCGCGTCGACCGTGAAGCGCATCAGGTCGGCCTGCAGATCGATCTGCGTGCCCGCGCTCGCGGCCTTGCGCCAGCGCCCATGCAGGCGCTGCGCCACCTTTTGCAGCGACGGGAAATAGGCCTTGACATGCCCGGGGTCGAAGCCCGCCATCACCATTCGCCGCTGGCGCTTCCAGGCCTCGCCGTTGGCGCCGAACACGCCGGGGTGAAAGCCCATTTCCTGCCACAACTCGTCGAGCCGTTCGGTGCGCCGAAAGCCGTCCGGCCGGTCGCGCAGCACCGCAGCCACCGCCTCGTGGTCGGCGACGACGAGGAAGTGACGCTTCGCCAGCCGAAAGTGGAACAGCGGCCCGTACTGCCGGCTACATTGCTCGACGATCAGGTGCATCCGGGCGGGGTTGACCTGGTGCAGGTTGCCGAGCAGCGGCAGCCCGGGCGGGCCGGGCAGGTCGTCGATGGTGCGTCGTGCAGCGGCGTGCGGCGCGGGTGCGGAGACGGTGGTGTCGATCTGCATGCCGTTCTCCCGCTCTCCTTCAGTGCTATGCCTTCGACGAGACCTTGTGCCGCATCAAGCGCCCCTTCTCCCGTTCCCAGTCGCGCTTCTTCTCGGTGTTGCGCTTGTCGTGCTGCGCCTTGCCCTTGGCGAGCGCGATCTCGGCTTTCACGAGCCCGCCCTTGTAGTGCAGGTTCATCGGCACCAGCGTGAAACCCTTTTGTTCCACCTTGCCGATCAGCCGCTTGATCTCTTCCTTGTGCATCAAGAGCTTCTTGGTCCGGTCGGGTTCCGGGCTCACCTGCGTCGAGGCGCTGCGCAGCGCGTTGATGCGGCAGCCGATCAGGAACAGCTCGCCGCCCTTGATCACCACGTAGCCGTCGGTCAGCTGCACCTGGCCGGCGCGGATGGCCTTGATCTCCCAGCCCGACAGCACCATCCCCGCCTCGTGGCGTTCCTCGATGTGGTAGTCGAAATTGGCGCGGCGGTTCTCGGCGATCGACATGCGGGTCCTGGTGACGGCGGGTGAGCGGCAGACACCCACCCCTACAATTTGGGCATTGTATGAAGCACGTCAAGAAGTCGGTTCTGCTGTCGTATTCGGCGCACGAGATGTACGCGCTGGTGACGGACGTCGAGGCCTATCCGCAGTTCCTGCCCTGGTGCGCGAAGTCCGAGGTGCTGGCGACCACGGCGCAGAGCATGACCGCCCGGCTGACGCTTGCCTTCGGCGGCGTGCGCCACGCGTTCACCACCTTGAACCAGCATGTCACGGACAGCTCGGTGCTGGTCGGGCTGGTCGATGGCCCGTTCTCGCTGCTCGACGGCCACTGGCAGTTCCGGCCGCTCGGCGCGGCGGGCAGTGCACCGTTGCAGGCCTGCAAGGTCGAGCTCGATCTGCGCTATGCGTTTGCCAACGGCGCCCTCGAAGCCGTGGTCAGCCCGGTGTTCGACCGCGTCGCGAACACCTTGGTCGATTCCTTCGTGCGCCGTGCCGAGCAGGTGCATGGGCCGCGATGAGCCGGCGGCGCAGGTTCGCGTCGAGGTCGCGTACAGCCCGTGCGCCGGCGAGGTACGGCGCGTTTCATTGACGCTGCCCGAAGGCACGACCGTGGCGCAGGCGATCGCGCGAACCGGCTGGGCATTGCCGCAAGACATCCGCATCGCCATCTGGGGCCGGCTACGCGAGCCGACCGAGGCGCTGCGCGACCGCGACCGCGTAGAAATCTGCCGGCCGCTCAGCGTCGATCCGAAGGAGGCCCGGCGCCAGCGCTACCGCTCGCACCGCGAAGCCAAGAAAGCCTGATCCGCGGCTATTTGCAGTCGGCCGCAATCACAGTGCGCGAGCGCTGGGCTTCTTCGGCGCGGCCCTTGTCGTCGAGGTACTCGCGCTCGCCTTTCGCGTTGATGCGCGACAGGCGCTGGCCGTCGTCGAGCGCTTTCAGTTGAACCTTGGCGCGGGCACAGTTGTCGACCTTGGCCACCGCGATGCGGTCGTCCTCGGCTTTCTTCTTCGCCGCGTCATCCTGTTCGGCCTTCTTGCGCTTGGCTTCGAGCTCGGGGTCACCGCCGGCCTTGGGCACCAGCAGCGGTGCCGATGCGGTGGCCGAAGCGCTGGGCGCCGCGTTGCGCGGCGCAGCGGCGGGCGACGGCCGCTGGAGGATATCGGCTTCGGGCGTGCCGCTTGGCGGTGGCAGGTCGCTGTACTGCGTCTGGCCGGCCTTGTCGCGCCATTTCCACTGCGCCGAAGCGGGCGCGGATACCGCAGCGCCGAGCGCCAGCAAGAGCACCCACAGGGCCGGGCGCAAGCTCAAAACGGGCATGGCGGATCCATCGCAAATTGCATTGCCAGGGAGTGTAGCGGCCACCGCGGTGCGGGCTTGTGAGCGCTTGTGAGGGCGCAGCGTGAGCGCCCGGCCTGTCGCGGCGCGCCTGGCCTCAAACGGGGGCTGAAGTCAACTTTGGCGCGGCCCCGCGCCGGCTCGGCGGGCCGCTCCGTATAATTCATTTTTGCGTCTGGAGCTTTTCTATGCGCCTACTCGGCAAAGCGCTCACCTTCGACGATGTGTTGTTGGTGCCGGCCTTCTCCCAGGTGTTGCCCCGCGACACCGACCTCTCGACCCCCCTTTCGCGCAACATCCGCCTGAACCTGCCGCTGGTCTCGGCGGCGATGGACACCGTGACCGAGGCCCGCCTCGCGATCGCCCTGGCGCAAGAAGGCGGCATCGGCATCGTGCACAAGAACCTGAGCCCGCAGCAGCAGGCGGCCGAGGTCGCGCGAGTCAAGCGCTACGAATCTGGCGTGCTGCGCGACCCGATCACGATCACACCCGACGTGACCGTGCGCGAGGTGAAAGAGCTGTCGCGCCAGCACGGCGTGTCGGGCTTCCCGGTGCTCGACGGCAAGGCGGTGGTGGGCATCGTCACCAACCGCGACATGCGTTTCGAGACGCGGCTCGACGCCACGGTGCGCGAGATCATGACGCCGCGCGAGCGGCTGATTACCGTGCCCGAAAACGCGACGCTGGCCGAAGGCAAGGCGCTGATGCACCGGCACCGCCTGGAGCGCGTGCTGGTGGTCAACGACGCCTTCGAGCTGAAGGGCGTGATGACCGTGAAGGACATCACCAAGCAGACCAACTTTCCCAATGCGGCCCGCGACGCCCACGGCAAGCTGCGCGTCGGCGCGGCGGTGGGCGTGGGCGACGACAACGAGGAACGGATCGAGCTGCTGGTGCGGGCCGGCGTCGATGCGATCGTCGTCGACACCGCGCATGGCCACAGCGCGGGCGTGATCGAGCGCGTGCGCTGGGTCAAGCGCCACTATCCGCAGATCGACGTGATCGGCGGCAACATCGCCACCGGCGCGGCGGCACTGGCGCTGGCCGAGGCCGGCGCCGATGCGGTGAAGGTGGGCATCGGGCCGGGCTCGATCTGCACCACGCGCATCGTCACCGGCGTCGGCGTGCCGCAGATTCTGGCCATCGATTCGGTGGCCAAGGCCTTGAAGGGCAGCGGCGTGCCGCTGATCGCCGATGGCGGCGTGCGCTACTCGGGCGACCTGGCCAAGGCCATCGCCGCCGGCGCCGACACGGTGATGATGGGCAGCGCCTTCGCCGGCACCGAAGAGGCGCCGGGCGAAGTCATCCTGTACCAGGGCCGCACCTACAAGAGCTACCGCTGCATGGGCTCGATCGGCGCGATGCAGCAGGGCTCGGCCGACCGCTACTTCCAGGACAACGCGCCGAACAATCCCAACACCACCAAGCTCGTGCCCGAGGGCATCGAAGGCCAGGTGCCGTACAAGGGCTCGGTGGTGGCGATCGTGTTCCAGATGGGCGGCGGCCTGCGCGCCTCGATGCACTACTGCGGCTGCGCCAGCATCGCCGACATGCACGAGCGCGCCGAGTTCGTCGAGATCAGCTCGGCCGGCATGCGCGAGAGCCATGTGCACGACGTGCAGATTACCAAGGAAGCGCCGAACTACCGGATGGAGTAGCGCTGCCGAAGGTGATCTGGCGAACCCGTGCAATGGGGCTGGGCTACAATCTGGCCAGAAACAGGAAAATGGCCAGAATGCGCACCACCGGAATCTTCGAGGCAAAGAAGAGCTTCTCCGCTTTGATCGACGCCGTTGCGGCGGGTGAAGAAGTTCTCATCACCCGGCATGGCAAAGAAGTGGTGCGCATGGTCCCGGCGCAGGCGAAGACGGCGCCGACCGAGAACCAGATCGCCAGTGACCTGGCCGTTCTGAAGCGGCTTCGTGCACGGGTCAAGCCCGGCCCCGGCTGGCGTGAGCTGCGCGACCAAGGGCGCAAGGTCTGATGCCCGTCACGCTCGACGCTTCGGCGGTCGCGGCGTGGCTGCTTCCCGATGAGGCCAGCCCCGCTGCAGATCACCTGTACACACGGGCCGTCCAGGCCAGTGATGTGTTTCAGGCGCCGGCCTTGTGGGCCTGGGAAACGGGCAACTTGCTCACCACCGCCTGCCGGCACGGCCGCATCACGCCGGCGCAGGCCAGTGCCGCGCTGCAGTTGCTCGGGAAGGCCCGAGTCCGGCTGGAAGCTCCCCCCGACGGGTCGCGAACGCAGGCCACGCTGAACCTGGCGCAGGCCCATGCGCTGACGTTCTACGACGCGAGCTACCTGGAACAGGCGCTGCGCACCGGCGCTCAACTGGCCAGCAAGGATGCGGCGCTGCGGCGCGCGGCCCTGAAGGCTGGCGTGCTCTGCCTTGAGCTTTGACAGCGTCATGAAATCGAAGCCCCAACGCGCCGCGGCGATGCCGTTCATCATGCTGGTGGTGCTGATCGACATGCTGTCGATCGGCCTCATCATCCCGGTGCTGCCCGCGCTGGTGGGCAGCTTCACCGGCTCGCAGACCGACCAGGTGTTCTGGTACGGCGTGATCGCGTTGACCTTTGGCCTGGCCAATTTCATCTCCTCGCCGATGCTGGGCGCGCTGTCTGACGCTCATGGCCGCCGGCCGGTGCTGTTGCTCGGCTTCTGCGGCCTGGCGATCAGCTTCATCGCGACGGCGCTCAGCAGTGCGGTCTGGATGTTGATCGTCGTCCGCGTGGTGGCGGGGGCGATGCAGGCCAATGCCGCGGTCGCGAACGCCTACGTGGCCGACATCACCGCGCCCGAGGACCGCGCCAAGCGCTTCGGCATGCTGGGCGCGATGTTCGGCATCGGCTTCATCCTCGGCCCGGTGATGGGCGGGCTGCTCGGCGCCATCGACCTGCACCTGCCGTTTTTCGCAGCGGGCGGGTTGGCCTTGCTGAACCTGCTCTACGGCTGGTTCGTGCTGCCCGAATCGCTGCCGCCCGAGAGGCGGCGCAAGTTCGAGTGGAAGGCGGCCAACCCGGTCAATTCGCTGCGCGGGCTGGCCGGGCTGAAGGGCGTCGGCTTGCTGGTCGCGGTGCTGGCCTTCGCCGGGCTGGCGCAGTTCATCATGTACACGATCTGGGTGCTGTACTCGACCTTCAAGTTCGGCTGGGGGCCGGTCGAGAATGGCTGGTCGCTGGCGGCGGTGGGCGTGATGTCGGTGATCGTGCAGGGCGGCCTGCTCGGCTTGCTGCTCAAGCGCTACAGCCCGCAGCGGCTGGCACTCGCCGGGCTGGTGTCGTCGACGCTGGCGTTCGCGTTCTTGGGTGCGGCCACGCAGGGCTGGATGATGTACGCGGTGATTGTTGGCAACGTGCTCGGCTACATGGTCACGGCCAGCATGCAGAGCATCATTTCCGGCGCCGCGGACGCCAGCAACCAGGGCCAGACGCTCGGCGCGGTGAGCTCGCTCAACAGCCTGATGGCGGTGATCGCGCCGGCCATCGGCGCGCCGCTGCTCGGCCTGGTGTCGCACCTGCCGCAAGGCGACTGGCGTATCGGCGCGCCGTTTTATTTTTGCGCCGCGCTGCAGTTCGCCGCGCTGGTGCTGGCTTGGACGCATTTTCGCGGCGCCCGCCGCAACCGCCTTGCGGCACAGGCCGCGGTGCAACCTTCGGCTTGAAGCCCTGAACCCCTGACACCATGCACGACAAGATCCTGATCCTCGACTTCGGCTCGCAAGTCACCCAGCTCATTGCCCGCCGCGTGCGCGAGGCGCAGGTGTACTGTGAGATCCACCCCAACGACGTGAGCGACGCCTTCATCCGCGAGTTCGCGCCCAAGGGCATCATCCTGTCGGGCAGCCACGCCAGCACCTACGAGGAACATGAACTGCGCGCGCCGCAGGCGGTGTGGGACGCGGGCGTGCCGGTGCTCGGCATCTGCTACGGCATGTTCACGATGGCGGTGCAGCAGGGCGGGCAGGTCGAGGCGAGTGACCACCGCGAGTTCGGCTATGCCGAAGTGCGGGCGCACGGCCACACTACGTTGCTGAAGGGCATCGAGGACTTCGCCACGCCCGAAGGCCACGGCATGTTGAAGGTCTGGATGAGCCACGGCGACAAGGTCACCGCGTTGCCGCCCGGCTTCAAGCTGATGGCCTCGACGCCAAGCTGCCCGATCGCCGGCATGGCCGACGAAGCCCGGCGCTACTACGGCGTGCAGTTCCACCCTGAGGTCACGCACACGCTGCAAGGCGCGGCGCTGCTGACGCGCTTCGTGCGCGAGATCTGTAGCGCCGCTGGCGACTGGGTGATGGGCGACTACGTGAGCGAAGCGGTGGCGCGCATCCGCGAGCAGGTGGGCAGCGAAGAGGTGATCCTCGGCCTGTCGGGCGGCGTCGATTCGAGCGTGGCCGCGGCGCTGATCCACCGCGCGATCGGCGACCAGCTCACCTGCGTCTTCGTCGATCACGGCCTGCTGCGCCTGAACGAAGCCGCGATGGTGATGGAGATGTTCGTCGGCCGACTGAACGCGAAGGTGGTGCACGTCGATGCCAGCGACCAGTTCCTCGGTCATCTGAAGGGCGTGACCGACCCCGAGGCCAAGCGCAAGGTCATCGGCCGCGAGTTCGTCGAGGTGTTCCAGGCCGAGGCCGGCAAACTCGCCAACGCGAAGTGGCTGGCCCAGGGCACGATCTACCCCGACGTGATCGAGAGCGGTGGCGCCAAGACAAAGAAGGCGACCAGCATCAAGAGCCACCACAACGTCGGTGGCCTGCCGGCGACGCTGGGGCTCAAGCTGCTCGAGCCGCTGCGCGAGCTGTTCAAGGACGAGGTGCGCGCGCTCGGCATCGCGCTCGGCCTGCCGCCCGAGATGGTCTATCGGCACCCGTTCCCCGGGCCGGGCCTGGGCGTGCGCATCCTCGGCGAAGTCAAGCCGCAGTTCGCCGACCTGCTGCGCCGGGCCGACGCGATCTTCATCGAAGAACTGCGGGCGACGAAAGACGAAGCCAGCGGCAAGAGCTGGTACGAGCTCACCTCGCAGGCCTTCGCCGTGTTCCTGCCGGTCAAGAGCGTCGGCGTGATGGGCGACGGCCGGACCTACGACTACGTGGTCGCCCTGCGTGCGGTGCAGACCAGCGACTTCATGACCGCCGACTGGGCCGAGCTGCCTTACGCGCTGCTCAAGCGCGTGTCGAGCCGGATCATCAATGAAGTGCGCGGCATCAACCGGGTGGCCTATGACGTGAGCAGCAAGCCACCGGCGACGATCGAGTGGGAGTGAGCCCATGACTTTGCGGGCCAGACGAGAGGCTTGCCACGCCTGACCTGCGGTAGCTTTCGCCGTCGCCCCTTTGCGCGCTCTCGAGCGCGGCCTCGCGGCGAGACGTGGCGAGAGAGCTGGCCCCTCCGAAACGGAGGCTGAGGGAAATCCCCAATCAAGTCTCGCTTGCCAACCGCAGCGCCAAACCCTAGCATCCTTGAAAGCGCTTTCATGCGCTCCGATGTCTGCTCTTGCAAAGCACGCCTTCGGGGCTCCGAACCTCGACGCTTCGAAACGGCGGCGCCTGATTTCAGACCTTTTCCGATGGCTAGCCATCGGACTCACCTCTTTCTTCCACCCGGAGCGTTACGCGATGAAGTCACAGTCCCTCCAGATCCCCCGCACGGCCTGCGCATTGGCCGTTCTCCTGTCGCTGAGCGGCTACGCCGTGGCGAACACTGCGCCGGTGGCCAATGCCGGCGTTGACCAAAAAGTGCTGCCGGGCGCCGTGGTCACGGTCGACGGCGTTGCCAGCAGCGACGCCGACGGCAACACGCTGACCTACAAGTGGACCCTGACCAAGCCGGTCGGCAGCGCCGCCACGCTGAGCGGCACCACCTTGCGCAACCCGACCTTCAGCACCGATGTGGCGGGCCTCTACAAGGCCAAACTGGTGGTCAATGACGGCACCGTGAACAGCCTGGCCGACACGGTCGTCGTCACCGCCAACACCCAGCCGATCGCCAACGCCGGGCCGGACAAGAACGGAACCCTCGGCAGCCTGGTCACGCTCAGCGGCGCCGCCAGCAGCGACCCCGACGGCGACGCGCTCACCTACAAGTGGACGCTGACCTCCAAGCCCGCCGGCAGCGCCGCGGTGCTGAACCTGGCGACCACGGTCGCGCCGACCTTCACCCCCGACCTGGCCGGTGCCTACGTGGCCAAGCTGGTCGTCAAGGACGGCAAGCTCAACAGCGTTGCCGATTCGATCAAGGTCTCGGCCAGCGCACCCCCGATCATCGAACTGGCGGCCAATGGCGGGTTCGAAACTCCGGCGACCGTGGGCGGCCAGTTCGCACTCGGCTGGCGCGGTGTCAACATCAAGCCGGCCACGCTGGCGACCGAAGGCCACACCGGCACCCGCTCGGCATCGCTTGCGGTGCCCGACCCCGGCTTCGGCGGCTCGGGCCTGGCTGGCAATTCGGTCGATGACGGCGGGCAGTTGCCGATCCTCGGGCTGTATGTCGGCAAGCTCACCCGCCTGACGTTCTGGGCCAAGGGCAGCGCCAGCACCACCGGCAACGTGAACTTCTCGTTGCGCTACCTGAACTCGATCGGGGCGATCCTGAACCCGGTCGTGAACACCAGCTTCGGCGGCCTGATCAACACCACCACCTGGTCCAAGATCACGCTCCTCGGCCCGGCCATCCCGGCCCTGACCTCGGCGATGTTCCTCGAGATGACGCTGGCCGTGGGCCCGACCGGCGTCCAGCCCCCGGGCACTTGCGGCGTTGACCCCATCACCGGCTTGCCCAACCCCTGCGACTACGGCCAGGCCAAGATCCTGATCGACGACATCTCGATCGAAGTCCTGCCCTGAGCGAACGCTGCGGCTCACCCCAGCGGGTGAGGCGCGGCGGCCGCCAGCGGGTTCCAGCGGGGCTGGCGCACAGCGGTGCGGCCAGCCCCGTTGTTTTGTCAGGGCGCGATTCGGCCCTGCGCCTGAGCTCTCTCGGCTTGGCGCTGCGGTTCAGCGCGGCGGGATGCGCGAGGCCAGCGGCTGGGGCACGTACCCGGGCACGAAGCGGCAATCGGCCGGCGTGCCTGCGCGCAGTGTGCGGCAGCGCTCGGCGATGCCGACGGCGCTCGGCTTGTCGCCCTGCTCGACCCAGCGCAGCAGGGCCTCGAACAGCGGCGGGTACATCGCGTCGCCCCAGTAGCTGTGCTCGCTGGAATCGACGAAGGTCTGCACCAGCCAGCCGCCGTTGCCGGCCGCCTGCATCCGCCGGCGCAGCGTGTCGCTGCCTTCGACGAACACGGTCGCGTCGCCCATGCCGTGCGCGCTGAGCACCGGCATCGCGAACCGGCCGTGATGGTCCACGTCGTGTGCGAAGCGGGCCGCTGCGGCCGGGTCGGCGTTGAGGCGAATCACGGTGGCGTTCAGCGTTGCGTCATCGTCCGAGCCGCTGTAGCGCACGCCCTCGTTGCCGAACGGGCTCGCGCCGCCGGTGCGCTGCACCACGTCGCGCAAGGTGAAGGTGGCCCAGTCCATGTGGCTGGCGACCGCGCTTTCGGGGATCTTCACGACCCGGGCGATGGTGCGCAGCTTGCGTGCCTGTTCGGGCGTGCGCTGCGTGGCGGGTTGGCGCACCCCCAGGCACTCGTCGACGCGCGCGGCGAGTTCGGCGTGGCTCATTGTCGAGTCGGCCGGCAGCCCGATCGCCACGGAGTACGCCGCCTCGTCGGGCCGCGGGTGGTTGTTGCACAGCTGCTGGTAGATCGCCCGCAGGTCGAGCCGGAAATCGTAGGTGGCGGGGCCGGCGACCACGCCGCTGGTCAACAGCATGCCGTTCCATGACTGCGGGTACAGCTCGGCCGCCCGCGTCGCCACCATCGCGCCCCACGACTGGCCGTGCAGGAGCGTGACCCTGGGCTTGGCGACGTGCGCCACGAAGATGGCGCGCACGCGCTCGGTGTCTTCGGCCGCGGTGGTCACGGCAAAGCCGCCCTGGCGAAACACCGAGCCGGCCCAGGCATGGCCCTCGCGCACGGTGATGGCCCAGCGCTTGATGTCTTCGTCGGCGCGGGTCGTCTTGGGCGGCCCGAGCGAGGGCCCGCCGTGCGCATGGACGACCAGCACACCGCTCCACTGCGCCGGCATCACGATCAGGTAATGCGCACCGGCCGAGTCCTGCCCGCGCAGGCAGCGCGCGCCTGCGGGCACGCCGGCCGGACAGGGCTGGGCCTGCGGTGCGGCATCGGGCGGATCGGGCGCTCGGGTAGCGCAAGCGGCCAGCAGGAGCAGCAACGCCGGCCAGCCCGCGACGGCGGCTCGCGAACGGTCGGGTTTGTTCATCGCGGGTTTCTCCTTGGCGTGAATGGTGGCGGCTCCGTCCCGCCAATGCGGCGGGCCGGGCCTCATGTCAACGCCGCAGGCATCTCACGCCGAAGGGCCTGCAACTGCGTCATCGGCAAGCTGCCAATCAACACATAGGCCCAACCCTGGTTCTGCCACGTTACCGCCTGCAGGCCGTTCAGTTCCAGCGCGCGCTCGGGCTGCGCTTGCGCCGGCGTCAGGCATAACGCGACGGGCAGGCCCTGCTTGGGCAGGTAGACGAGTTGCAGCACCAACCGGCCTTCGAACTGAAGCTGCTGCGCGCGCACGAAACGCAGGCCCTGGGCCGACAGGTCAGGCACTTTCAACGCCAGGCCGAGCTGCTGACGCAAGCGCTGCTTCAGCACGCTGGCCTGGGCCAGGCCGGCGCCTTCGTCGTCGAGCACCGTCTCGCGCGCATACATCGAGTGGTAGCTGCCGACCTTGAGCACCCACGGCTCGGCGGCGGGCGCTGCGCTCTGGCCGATGTGCTGGGCCGCCACGCCGCCGACGATCAGGCCCGCGAGCAGCCAGGCCAGCCAGACCCCGCTCGAACCGCGCGGGTGGCCCGATGGCGCTGGCCCGCCGGCCCCCGCGAACCGCATCTCCTGGCTCGCCGTGGCAACAGAAGCCAACTCGGCCACGCGCGCCTGCAGCGCCTTCGGCACCGGCTGTATCGGCACCTGCGCAAAGGCGCTCTGGTAGGGCAGGCGCGAAGCGAAAAGTGTTTGCGCCTGGGCCGCCAGTTCGGCGTTGGCAGCGATCGCGGCTTCGACTTCGGCGCGGCGTTGCGGTGGCAACTCGCCGTCCACGTAGGCTCTGAGCTCGTCCAGGTCAGGCAGCAATTTTCTTCTCCTTCGAGCCCGCCACGGCAAAGCGTTCGCCGATCGTCAAACGCGCCCGCGACAGGCGGCTCATCACGGTGCCGATCGGCACCCCCAGCACATCGCTGGCCTCACGGTAGCTCAGGCCTTCGATCGCCACCAGCAGCATCACCACCCGCTGCGCCTCGGGCAGCGCATCGACCGCCCGCACCACCTGGCGGTAGAACAGTGCGGTCTCGGGGTCGGGTGCGGCCTCATCGACGACGGCGATGTCTTCTTCGTCGCTGGCCCCGCTCAGGCTGTCGACCCGGCGCAGCCGCCTGGAGGCCAGCTCGTTCAGCCAGATGCTGTGCAAGATGGCGTACAGCCACGACAAGGGGTTGGTCTCGGGGCGCCACTGGTGCTGGCGCTCGAGCGCGCGCACGCAGGTGCGCTGCACCAGGTCTTGCGCGTCTTCGTCGTGCCGCGTCAGGCGCACCGCGAAGCGCCAGAGTTTGGGCAGCAGCGGGGTGAGGTGCGGGGCGAGGGCGTTCATGAGGCTGGCGCAGGCGACAGTGGTTCTAACAGTTCAACCCGCCCTTGTATTCCGTTGCGAATGAAATTTGTCATGTCACGGAATAAGCGGCGCCTCGCAGCTGTTCTCGTGATGCGGCCCGCGCGATAGACGCCATCGAGACAGCGCCGGTCGGTGCCGCCTCTTCCCAACGACTCTGCATGAAGGATTCCCCATGAAGCCCACGCTGTTCTCGGCCCGAGTGCCGTCCCTGTTTGTCGCTGCTGCGCTGGCTTCGGCGCTGCTGGGGTGCTCGACCGACCTCAAACCCGCCAGCGCCGCCGCGCCGGCCACCTACACGCTCAACGGGGAAGCGTCCGAGCTGCGTTTCGTGACCACCAAGAACACCAACGTGGCCGAGGTCCAGCAGTTCAAGCGGCTCAGCGGTGAGCTCAGCCCGGCGGGCAAGGTCAAGCTCACGATCGATCTGGCCAGCGTCGAAACGCAGATTCCGCTGCGCAACGAACGCATGCAGAGCATCCTGTTCGACGTGGCCCGGTTCCCGAGCGCCGAGTTCGAGGGCAGGCTGGACCCGGCCCTGATCAAGGGCCTCGATGTGGGCGCCAGCGCCGACTTCGACCTGGCCGGCAAGCTGAGCATCCACGGCCAGACCCAGGAGGCCACTGCGGCGCTGCGCGTTGTCAGGCTCAAGGGCGACAGGCTGCTGGTCAGCACCCGCTCGCCGATCCTTGTCACGGCCGCGAAGTTCGATCTGTCGCCAGGGATCGAGAAGCTGCGCGAGCTGATGGCCTTGCCGAACATCGTCGGCACCGTGCCGGTGAGCTTTTCGTTGCTGTTCCAGAAACAGTCTTGAGCCGGTAGCGCGCGGCCGGCCAGGGGCGGATCGGTTGGCTTATGCTGGCGCGCTGCCCCCGCTGCGCCAGGAGCTTACGTGCCCCCCACCTTCACCCCATTCACCGACTTCGCCGGCCCGGTTCGACTGCCCTCCGAACTGCGCGCGCGCATCACGGCCGCCTATCGCTGGCCCGAGCCCGACTGCATCGCCGCGCTGCTCGATGCGGCACGCCTGCCGGCGGCGCAATCGGCAGCCGCGCAAAGCCTCGCCGCCGATCTCGCGTTCGCCCTGCGCCAGCGCAAGGCCGGCGCCGGACGGGAGGGCATCGTGCAGGGGCTGATCCAGGAGTTCTCGCTCTCATCGCAGGAAGGCGTGGCGCTGATGTGCCTGGCCGAGGCGCTGCTGCGCATCCCCGACAAGGCGACGCGCGATGCGCTGATCCGCGACAAGATCGGCGACGCCGACTGGGGCTCGCACCTCGGCCAGAGCGGCTCGCTGTTCGTCAACGCCGCGACCTGGGGCCTGCTCGTCACCGGCAAGCTCGTCGCGACGCATTCCGAATCGGGCCTCGGCAATGCGCTGGCGCGCGCCATCGGCAAGAGCGGCGAGCCGCTGATCCGCAAGGGCGTGGACATGGCGATGCGCCTGATGGGCGACCAGTTCGTGACCGGTGAGACCATCGAGCAGGCGCTGCAGAACGCGAAGCGGCGCGAGCGCGAGGGCTTTCGCTATTCGTACGACATGCTCGGCGAGGCCGCACTCACCGAGGCCGACGCGTCGCGCTACCTGCACGCCTATGAGCAGGCGATCCACTCCATCGGCGAAGCCTCTGCCGGACGCGGCATCTACGACGGGCCGGGGATCTCGATCAAGCTCTCGGCGCTGCACCCGCGCTACAGCCGGGCCCAACTGGCGCGCACGCTGGCCGAGCTGTACCCGCGGCTGCTGCACCTCACACGCCTCGCCCGTCGCTTCGACATCGGCCTGAACATCGACGCCGAAGAGGCCGACCGGCTGGAGATCTCGCTCGACCTGCTGGAGCGTCTGTGCGTCGAGCCCGACCTGCAAGGCTGGAACGGCATTGGCTTCGTTGTGCAGGCGTACCAGAAGCGCTGCCCGCAGGTGCTCGACCACCTGATCGATCTGGCCCGGCGCGGCAAGCGACGGTTGATGATCCGCCTCGTCAAGGGCGCGTACTGGGACAGCGAGATCAAGCGCGCGCAGGTCGATGGGCTGGAGGGCTACCCGGTCTACACGCGCAAGGTCTACACCGACGTGTCGTACCTGGCCTGCGCGCGCAAGCTGCTGGCCGCGCCCGACGCGGTGTACCCGCAGTTCGCCACGCACAACGCGCACACGCTGGCCGCGATCGTGCAGGCCGCGGGGCATAACTACTACGCCGGGCAATACGAGTTCCAGTGCCTGCACGGCATGGGCGAGCCGCTGTACGAGCGTGTGGTAGCGGGGCGTGGCCAGGGTGGGCTGGCACGGCCGTGCCGCATCTACGCGCCGGTGGGCAGCCACGAGACGCTGCTCGCGTACCTGGTGCGCCGCCTGCTCGAAAACGGCGCCAACACCTCGTTCGTCAACCGCATCGCCGACGAGAGCATCGG
>JANOVJ010000438.1:0-1671 GCA_031417295.1 bacterium
CGATCTCGGCCGGCCCCACGTCCTGCCGACGCAACTGCGCCGCCACAGCCGTCGCGGCGAAGCCGAGCGGGATGCCTTCGGTGACGTAGAGGAAGAAAAAAGCCGTCAGGCGGCCGACGCGGGTGGCGAGCAGGTTGGGCAAGCGCATGCGGCGAGTTTCGCAGGTGGCGCCGGCCAGCGTGCCGCGACGGCGCAGAGCGCAATCGGCCATTCGGCCATTCGGCCGGCCCGCGCCTGATGGGCGAATCCACTTCAGTCGACTTTCACCGTCCGAAGCCGCAGGGCGTTGCCGATGACGCTCACCGATGACAGCGCCATCGCCGCCGCGGCCACGACCGGTGACAGCAGCAGCCCGAAGAACGGGTAGAGCACACCGGCCGCCAGCGGGATGCCCGCCACGTTGTAGGCGAAGCTCAGGAACAGGTTCTGCCGGATGTTGCGCATCACCGCGTGCGAGAGCGTCCTCGCGCGAACGATGCCCATCAGGTCACCCTTGAGCAGCGTGATGCCGGCACTTTCCATGGCCACGTCGGTCCCCGTGCCCATCGCGATACCCACGGTGGCGGCGGCCAGCGCGGGGGAGTCGTTGACGCCGTCACCGCCCATCGCGACGACACGGCCCTCGTTGATGAGCCGCTGCACGACCGCGACCTTGTCTTCCGGGAACACCTCTGCAATGACCTCGTCGATGCCGAGCTGCCTGCCGACCGCCTCGGCCGTCGTCTTGCCATCGCCCGTGAGCATCACGATGCGAATGCCGGCCGCCTTCAACGCAGTCAATGCCTGCGGCGTCGTGGCCTTGATCGGGTCTGCGATTGCGACAAAGCCAGCCAGCTTGCCGCCCACCCCCACAAAAATGACCGTGGCGGCCTTCAAGCGCTGAACCTCGGCGCTGGGTTCGAGGCTGGTGACGTTGATCCCGTGCTCCAGCAGGAACTTCCCGCTGCCCGAGACGACCGGGGCTCCGTCGACCGTGCCGACGACGCCCTTGCCGACCGGCGAATCGAAATCGGTCACCGACGAGAGCGCCAGCTTGCGCTCAAGCGCATCGTTCACGATGGCCAGCGCGAGAGGGTGTTCGCTGGCCCGTTCCACACTGGCCATTTTTTGCAGAACCTCGTCATTGGCAAATCCGTTGGTGGCCTCGATGTGCACGACCTTCGGCCTGCCCTCGGTCAACGTGCCGGTCTTGTCCAGCACCAGCGTGTCGACTTTTTCCATGCGCTCCAGCGCTTCTGCATCGCGGATGAGCACGCCGTGCTGGGCGCCCTTGCCGACCCCGACCATGATCGACATCGGCGTGGCCAGGCCCAGCGCACAGGGGCACGCGATGATCAACACGGCCACGGCGGTGATGAGCGCGTAGCTGAACGCCGGTGACGGGCCCCGGACGAACCAGGCGATGAACGTCAACACCGCAATCACGATCACGACGGGGACGAACCAGCCCGCCACCTGGTCCGCCATGCGCTGGATCGGTGCGCGGCTGCGCTGGGCGGCCGCGACCATGTGGACGATCTGCGAAAGCAGGGTGTCGGCCCCGACCTTTTCGGCGCGCATGACGAAGCCGCCGGTCTGGTTCATCGTGCCGGCCGTGACCTTGGAGCCGACCGCCTTCGCGACCGGGATGGGTTCACCCGTGACCATGGACTCATCGACGTTGCCCTTGCC
>JANOVJ010000439.1:0-3975 GCA_031417295.1 bacterium
CGGTAGCGCTCAATGGGGGTCTTGCGGGCCATGATGTAACTCCAGATGCAAACAGCCCACCCCGGGCCGGCCTTGTGGGCACGCCGGGGCAGCGCTACTACGAAAAAACGTCAAGGAACCAGCGGGGCGGCCAAGGTTCCTTGCTCCCCTCAAGGGGACGGCCACCGCAACGCGGTGGCTTTGGGGCACTTAGAACCGGAAGTGCGAGAACGCCTTGTTGGCCTCGGCCATGCGGTGCACTTCGTCACGCTTTTTCATCGCGCCGCCGCGGCCTTCAACGGCCTCCAGCAGCTCGTTGGCCAAGCGCAGCGCCATCGACTTCTCGCCGCGCTTGCGCGCCGATTCCTTCAGCCAGCGCATCGCCAGCGCAACACGGCGAACCGGGCGAACTTCCACGGGAACCTGGTAGTTCGCACCGCCGACGCGGCGTGACTTCACTTCGACCATCGGCTTGACGTTGTTCAAGGCGGTGATGAAGACTTCGAGCGGGTCCTTGCCCGACTTCTTTTCGACCTGCTCCAGCGCACCGTAGATGATGCGTTCAGCCACGGCCTTCTTGCCGGACTCCATCACCACGTTCATGAACTTGGACAGATCAACACTGCCGAACTTCGGATCAGGCAGGATTTCCCGTTTGGGGACTTCGCGACGACGAGGCATCTCACTCTTCCTTTTGCTTCAGTTGGCAGCGGCCATGACCGGCCGACACCTCGGAGGCCACGCATTCGGGCCTTCCACTTACTCGACAGGCAAAGCCCGTCGAACGACATGCCAGCCCGCAGGCCGGCGTTTCTGTAGGCGCTGCTTACGCCTTCTTGGGACGCTTCGCGCCGTACTTCGAGCGCGACTGCTTGCGGTCTTTCACGCCTTGCAAGTCGAGCGAGCCGCGCACGATGTGGTAGCGCACGCCCGGCAAGTCTTTCACGCGGCCGCCGCGCACGAGCACCACGCTGTGCTCTTGCAGGTTGTGGCCTTCGCCGCCGATGTACGAGATGATCTCGAAGCCATTGGTCAGGCGAATCTTGGCCACTTTGCGCAGCGCGGAGTTCGGCTTCTTCGGCGTAGTGGTGTACACGCGCGTGCACACGCCGCGCCGCTGCGGGCTGCCCTGCATGGCCGGCGATTTGGACTTCGTGACTTCGACCTTGCGGCCGTGGCGCACGAGCTGGTTGATGGTTGGCATAGTAGTAACTTGTTCCCGTTTGAAGTCACACCGCGCCGGCTTGTGCGCGACGCTTTCAGTCTCATTTCGGGACAAGCCGGGCGCCCTGATAGAGACTGGCTTGAAGCCGGTTCCTTGGCGTGGCGCCTAGAAGCGCACAGCCTGACCGGTAAGCCGCCCGACAAAGAGCGCAGCAGAGTCTGCCGAAAAGCCCTCGATTGTATTCGGGCGAACCCGAAGCTGCAAGTGCGAGGGTTGTGGCCTTCCCCACTGTGCAGCGAACCGTTGCCGTTCGCCCCTTGTTGCCCACCTTGTTCGAGCCGCCAATGTCCGACTCTGAGCGTTCCCTGGTCGCATCGGCTCGCGCGCCCCGCGTTGCGGTACTTGACACGCAGATCGTGCTCGACTGGCTGGTCTTTCGCGACCCCTCGACCGTGCCGTTGGCAGGCGCCCTTGAAAAGGGAAGTTTGCGCTGGCTCACCACGCAAGCCATGCGAGACGAACTTGAGCATGTACTTGACCGCGGTGTTGCCGCCTCGTGGAAGCCTGATCGAACCGCCATCGCACAGACCTTCGAGCGCCTTGCAGAGCGCGTCGAAGGTCGAATTCCTGCCGGTCCGCCGCTGCAATGCAGCGACCCGGACGACCAGATGTTCATCGACCTCGCACTCGCCACCGGCGTGCACTGGCTGTTCACGCGCGATCGCGCGCTGTTGCGGCTGGCGCGAAGGGCACGCAGCCGCGGCGTGGTCGTGATCAGGCCGGTTGACTGGAACCCGTCAATGGTGCCCGCGGCCGCACGCTGACACCCAAGGCTCGGCCAGAAAAAAGGCCGCCCGAAGGCGGCCTTTCGATGGCGCGAATCAACCGAAGATCACTCGGTCGTTTCCCCGGTCGCCGCATCCAGGCTCGCCAACTGGGCCGACGCCAGTTCCTCGGCTTCCTGCTGCGCAATCGCGCGCCGCTCCGCGTCGTCCATGGCTTCCTTCGCCTTGCGCGCTTCGTGGAAGGCCATGCCGGTGCCGGCCGGGATCAGCCGGCCGACGATGACGTTCTCCTTCAACCCACGCAACTCGTCGCGCTTGCCCATGATGGCGGCCTCGGTGAGCACGCGCGTGGTTTCCTGGAACGACGCCGCCGAGATGAAGCTGTCGGTGGACAGCGACGCCTTGGTGATGCCGAGCAGCACGTCCGCATGCGTTGCCGGCAGCTTGCCTTCGGCGAGCATCCGGTCGTTGGTGTCCAGCAATTCCGAGCGCTCGACCTGTTCGCCACCGATGTAGCCGGTGTCGCCCGAGTTGACGATCTGCACCCGGCGCAGCATCTGGCGCACGATCACCTCGATGTGCTTGTCGTTGATCTTCACGCCCTGCAAGCGATACACGTCCTGGACCTCGTCGACGATGTAACGCGCCAGTTCTTCAATCCCGAGCAGGCGCAGGATGTCCTGCGGATCGGCGGCGCCGTCGACGATCAACTCGCCGCGGTTCACCACTTGGCCCTCGTGCACCAGGATGTTCTTCTCCTTGAGCACCAGTTCCTCGTGGACCTTGCCTTCCGGGTCGGTGATCTGCAGGCGGTTCTTGCCCTTGGTCTCCTTGCCGAACGACACCGTGCCGGTCACTTCGGCCAAGGTGCCGGTGTCCTTCGGCGTGCGTGCCTCGAACAGCTCGGCCACCCGCGGCAGACCGCCGGTGATGTCGCGCGTCTTCTGGCCTTCGACCGGAATGCGCGCCAGCACTTCGCCCGGTGCCAGGTCTTGGCCGTCGCGGATCTGCACCAGCGAGCCGACCGGGAAGCCGATCGTCACCGAGTGGTCGGTGCCGGGGATCTTCACTTCGTTGCCGGCCGCGTCGAGCAGCTTTACCTGCGGGCGCACCACCTTGGCGGCACCGCGACGCTTCGGGTCGATGACCACCAGCGTCGACAGGCCGGTGACTTCGTCAACCTGCTTCGCCACCGTCACGCCCTCTTCGACGTTCTCGAACTTCGCCTTGCCGGCGAACTCGGTGATGATCGGGCGCGTCAGCGGGTCCCAGGTTGCGAGCGGCGTGCCTGCCTTGACCTGCTGGTCGCTCCTGATGTTGAGCGTGGCGCCATACGGCAGCTTGTGGCGTTCGCGCTCGCGGCCGTGCTGGTCGGAGATCACGATTTCGCCGGACCGCGAGATCACGACCAGGTCCTTCTTGCCATTGGTCACGTAGCGCATCGTCGCGTTGAAGCCGATGATGCCGTCCGACTTGGCGTCAACGCTCGACGCCACCGCCGCGCGCGAAGCCGCGCCGCCGATGTGGAAGGTGCGCATCGTCAACTGCGTGCCCGGCTCGCCGATCGACTGCGCGGCAATCACGCCCACCGCCTCGCCGATGTTGACCAGGCCACCGCGGCCCAGGTCGCGCCCGTAGCACTTGGCGCAGATGCCGAAGCGCGTCTTGCAGGTCAGCGGCGTGCGCACCTTGACTTCGTCGACGCCGGCCACTTCGAGGATGTCGAGCGCGTCCTCGTCAAGCATCTGCCCGCCCTCCATCAGCAGTTCCTGCGTCTCCGGGTGCAGCACTTCAATGGCCGTCACGCGGCCGAGAACGCGGTCGCGCAGGCTTTCGATCACTTCACCGCCTTCGACCAGCGCGCGCATGTTCATGCCGTCGTGCGTGGCGCAGTCTTCCTGCGTCACCACCAGGTCTTGCGTCACGTCGACCAGGCGCCGCGTCAGGTAGCCCGAGTTGGCGGTCTTCAGCGCCGTGTCCGCCAGGCCCTTGCGGGCGCCGTGGGTGGAGATGAAGTACTGCAGAACGTTCAGGCCTTCGCGGAAG
>JANOVJ010000440.1:0-12829 GCA_031417295.1 bacterium
ACGCGCAGTTGTGCGGTCAGCACTTTCGCATCGAGGCTCAGCCGCACGTAGCCACGTTTGTCGGCGCGGCCGTGGTGGATGTGCGGGTTGAACGGCAGCGCAGCATCGATGCGGCTCTGCGCCAGGCCTTCGCTGGTGATCGAGGTGCCGCAGATCTCGGTCGCGATGGTGGGCGACTTCGCATCGTCGTAATCGAGCTTCAGGTCGGCCACGTAGTTCGCGTGCACGTCGCCACCGAACACGACCACGTTCGGTGCCTTGCGTTCGACGACCGTGCCGAGCAGCCGCGCGCGTGCCGCGGGGTAGCCGTCCCAGCCGTCGGTCCAGTAGAGGCCACCGGGTACATCGGGCCGCTCGGGGGTGGTTTCGCGCAGCGCCGGGTCGCGCCAGCTGAAGCGCGCCATCAGCGTCTGCTGGGCGACGAGGTTCCAGCCGTGCTGTGCGCTCCAGCCGTCGGCGAGCCAGCGTTCCTGCGCGGTGCCGAGCAGCGTGCGCTTCGGGTCGAGCAGGGCCGGACAGTCCTTCGGCGCCACCGTGTTCGAGCCGCCCCGGCCCGGCCGCGGGCAGACCTGCGAGTCGCGGTACTGGCGGTCGTCGAGGGCGTGGATGCGCGCGAGGCGCCCCCAGTCGTAGCGCTCGAAGATGCGCATGTCGGCGTTGCGCGGGCGCAGCGCGGGCGGGAACGGCAGGTGCTCCCAGTAGGCCTGGTACGCCGCCGCACGCCGAGCGAGGAAGTCGCCTTCCAGCGTTTCGCCCTGGTCGTTCGCGTAGTCGTTCTCGACCTCGTGATCGTCCCAGACCATGATCCACGGCGCGCTGGCGTGCATGCGTTGCAACGCCGGGTCGCTCTTGTACTGCGCGTAGCGGTCGCGGTATTGCTGCAAGGTCTTCACCGGTCCCGCGCCTTCGTGGATGCGGACGCGCCTGGCGGCTGCCGGCGCGGGCGCGGCTTCATAGATGTAGTCGCCCAGGAACAGCACCAGGTTGAGGTTCTCGTCGGCCATGTGGCGCCAGGCCGCGTAGTGGCCGTGGTCCCAGCGCTGGCAGGAGGCGATGGCGAATTGCAGCGGGTCATTCGCACCCGGCGCGGGCGCGGTGCGCGTGTGGCCGACCGTGCTGCGGCCACCGAGTGCGGTGAAGCGATACCAGTACCACCGCGCCGGGGCCAGGCCCGCCACCGCGACATGCACGCTGTGTGCGCTGCCCGCGTCGGCCAGCTCGACGCCGCTGGCGGCGATGTCGGTGAAGCGCTCGTCGCGGGCCAGTTCCCAGGCCACGGGCACGCGCTCGGGCAGCGCGGCGCCGACCACGCGCGTCCACAGCACGACGCTGTCGGGCCGCGGGCAGCCCGACGCGACGCCGAGCATGAAGCGTTCCACGTCGGCCGCCCGAGCGTGGCGGATGAACGGCACCGCGGCGAGTGGGCCGAGTACGGTGCTCGCGCCGAGGGCGAGCAACTGGCGGCGCTGGGTCATGGCAGCAAGGTCCGGGGGTTGGAGATGGGGGCAAGCTCGTCCGCCACGCCGGCAACGAAGGCCGCCACCTCGGCCGGCTGCGTCAGGTGGACGATGCACACGTGGCGCAGCGCGGCCAGCGTGGCGAACTGCCGGTAGCGCGCACGCCGGGCGCGCCACCTGCGCAACAGATAGCGCATCACGCCATCGCGGTGGTACAGCCGCAGCAGCGATTCGGCGTTGCCGTTGCAGCATGGCGTGCCCGTGATGCCGCGCGCGACCGTGCGCCGGAGGCTGCGCCAGAACTTCGTCGGTAACGGCAGGCCGAGCCGGGGCGACAGCCAACCCGCGAGCGTGGTTTTGCCCGAGCCTGAACCACCGCATATCTGGATTCGTTCCATCGGCGCCGAGTTTGCCTCAGTGTTTGCCTCAGCGCGGTGACAGCGGAAAGGCGTGGCTATCATCCGCATCCCCAACCTCCACATGGCCGAAACCCTCAACCCCGCCCAGCTCGAAGCCGTGCACTTCCTGCAAGGGCCCTGCCTCGTGCTCGCGGGCGCCGGCTCGGGCAAGACGCGGGTGATCGTGCACAAGATCGCGCGGCTGTTGCAGGCCGGCTACGAAGCGCCGCAGATCGCTGCGATCACCTTCACCAACAAGGCGGCGCAGGAGATGCGCGAACGCGCCAAGACGCTGGTCGGCCCGCGCGCGGCCGGGGCGCTGGTGGTCAGCACCTTTCACTCGCTCGGGGTGCGACTGTTGCGCGCCGACGGGGTGCGCATCGGCCTCAAGCCCGGCTTCTCGATCCTCGACTCGAACGACGTGCTCGGCGTCATCAAGGACGCCGGGGCGACCACCGACAACGCCCAGGCCAAGCGCTGGCAGTGGACGATCAGCCTGTGGAAGAACCAGGGCCTCGACAGCGCGCAGGCCGAAGCCGCGGCGGCGGACGAGAACGAACGCAGCGCGGCGCGCGTGATGCAGCGCTACGAGGAGCGCTTGCTGGCCTACCAGGCGGTGGATTTCGACGACCTGATCGGCCTGCCGCTGAAGCTGCTGCAAACCGATGCCGAGACCCGCGCCAAGTGGCAAGGCACGCTGCGCTACCTGCTGGTCGATGAGGTGCAGGACACCAACGCCACCCAGTACGAACTGCTGCAATTGCTGGCCGACCCGCAGTACCCGCTGTTCACGGCGGTGGGCGACGACGACCAGAGCATTTACGGCTGGCGCGGCGCGACCATCGAGAACCTGAAACGCCTGCCGCACGACTACCCGGCGCTCAAGGTGATTGCGCTGGAGCAGAACTACCGCTCCACCGGTTCGATCCTGCGCGCCGCGAACGCGGTGATTGCCAACAACCCCAAGCTCTACGAGAAAAAACTGTGGAGCGAATTCGGCGACGGCGAGCCGGTGGCGGTGGTCGAATGCGACGGCGAGGAACACGAGGCCGAACGCGCCGTGTCTCGCATCCAGGCCCAGCGTGCGGCGGGCGGCGAAGTGAAGTTCAGCGATTTCGCCATCCTCTACCGCGCCAACCACCAAGCCCGCGTGTTCGAGCAAAAGCTGCGCGCGGCGCAGATTCCGTACAAGGTCTCGGGCGGGCAGAGCTTCTTCGACCGGGCCGAGATTCGCGACCTCTGCGCCTGGCTGCGCCTGCTCGTCAATCAGGACGACGACCCCGCGTTCCTGCGCGCCGTCGTCACGCCCAAGCGCGGTATTGGCCACCAGACGCTGGGCAGCCTGGGCGAGTTCGCATCGAAGTGGAAGGTCAGCCTGTTCGAGGCCTTGTTCGCCGAAAGCCTGGCGGTCGCGCTGAACCGCAAGGCGATCGAATCGCTGCACGAATTCGGCCGCTTCGTGAACGAGCTCGAATACCGCGCGCGCCACACCCTGGGCGCCGACGACGCCAAGGCCTTGCTGCTCGGCTGGCTCAAAGACATCGCCTACGAACAGCACCTGCACGACGGCGAAGACAGCGAAAAGCTCGCGGCTGCGCGCTGGGGCAACGTGCTCGATTTCGTCGATTGGGTGGCGCGGCGCTGCGGCGGCGAGATCACCGAAGACGGGGGCCATTTCGAGAGCGAGCGCAAGAGTCTTCTGGACGTGGCGCAGTCCATCAGCGTGATCATCAGCCTGGCCGAACGTGGCGACGAGCGCGACGTGCTCACGCTCTCCACGCTGCACGCCGCCAAGGGCCTGGAGTGGCCGCATGTCACGCTGGCCGGCGTCAACGAAGGCTTGCTGCCCTTCGTCGGCAGCAAGGACGACGCGCAGATGTCGCCCGAGCGGCTCGAAGAAGAACGCCGCCTGATGTACGTGGGCATCACCCGCGCCCGCAGCACGCTGGCGGTGAGCACCTTGCGCCGGCGCAAGCGCGGGCGCGAAACCATCGTCGGCATGCCGAGCCGCTTCATCGCCGAGATGAAGCTCGGCGAGCACACGCCGAAGGCCGACCCGCGCGAGAAGCTCAAGGCGCTGCGGGCGGCCTCGGCGCAGCGGGTCGAGCAGGCCGCCGCCGCCGACAAAGCGCAGCAGGCACCGGCGCAGGCCGCGCGCGCGCCAGCCGGGCCCGGTCAAGTTCGCCCCGGGCGCGCCGATAGCTGACGGGAGCGGGCTCCCGCCGCCGCGCCGCGCGGTTGGCGGGCGGCCCGGTGATCTTCCGGCGGCCGCAGTACCAGGGGTCTTTCCAGTGAGTGACGACACGATCGAGCAACCCGCCATCCGCGCCACCCGCGACAACCCGGCCGCCCTGCGCACGCGCCGCTTCTGGCTCGACGGCGCCGCCGTGATGGCGATGATCTTCGCCGCCGACCTGCTGGTGCTGTTGGTGCTCAAGCGATGGGCGCCTGCGGCCGGTGGCTGGCAGTCGGCGCTGTTCGATGCGGTGCTGCTGTCCCTGCTGCTGGCGCTGCCGATGTTCCTGCTGCTGCGCACCGCCGTGCGCGCCGCCGAACGCGATGCGCGCTGGACCCGGACCTTGCACGCGGTGGCCCCCTACCGCCAGCGCCGGCTGCGCGGCGCGCTTTACGGCACGCTGCTGGTGATGGGCCTGGCATCGGGCTGGCAGGTCTGGCAGGCGCGGCAGGCCGAGGCAGCGCGCCAGGTCGACGCCGAGCTGATCACCGTGGCCGGCCACCAGCGAATGCAGAGCCAGCGCATCGGGCGCTTCGCCGCGCTGGCCGCACTGGCCCCGCGCAGCGCGGCGCCGCATATCGCCGAGCTGATGCTGTCGCTGACGGCGATGCAGGCCGCCGCGAAGCAGATCGACCGGCTGATGGAACAGCAACGCAGCGCCAGCCGGCTGCCGTCGGACAGCATCGACCCGCTGCTCAACCGGGTCGCGGTGCAACAGGCCGCGTTGTGGCAAACCGCCACCTACGTCGTCCAGGTCGATGCCGAAATGTTGCCGGCCATTGCGCTCGGCCTGCAGTCGGAGGCCGATGCTTTCCTGCGCGACATGGACGCGCTCTCGGTCGAGCTGCAAGCCCTTGCCGACGCGCGCAGCCGGCGCGCCGGTGAGGCCAACCTCGAATGGGCGGTGCTGATGCTCGGCCTGCTCGGCTGCCTGGCGCTCGGCGTGCTCGAGCCGCTGGTGCGCACCTTGCGCCAGCAGCAGGAGCGCCTGGTGGCGCAGGCCGAAGAAACCAAGTACCTCGCGCTGGCGGCGCAACGCACCGGCAACGGCGTGGTGTTCACCGACCGCGAGCACCGCATCGTGTGGGTGAACGAGGGCTTCAGCCGCCTCTCGGGCTATGCGCTGGACGAGGTGGCCGGGCGCACACCGGGCGAGGTGCTGGCCAGCGACCGCACGGCGCCGGCCACGGTGCAGCGGCTGGTGCAGGCGATCGCGTCGCGCCAGCCGATCCAGGTCCAGGTTTGCAACCGGAGCAAGGACGGGCGCGACTACTGGGTCGAGCTCGACCTGCAGCCGCTGAACGACGAGCACGGCGAACTGGCCGGCTTCGTCGAGGTGCAGGCCGACATCACCGAGCAGGTGTTGCAACGCCAGCACATGGCCAAGCTGATCGAGGCGATGCCGGTCGGCATGGTGGTCTACGACGCCGCCGGCCGCGTCGGCGAATGCAACCAGGCCGCGTGCCGCTCGCTCGGCCTCGCCGCCGACGAACTGCTCGGCCGCGACGCCGCCGACCCGCGCTGGCGCAGCGTGCGCGAAGACGGCAGCGAACTCCCGGCCGACGCCCACCCGGCGCTGCAGAGCCTGCGCAGCGGCCAGCCGGTGCGCGGCGCGGTGATGGGCGTGCGCCTGCCCGAGGGCGGGCTGCGCTGGGTCTCGATCGACACCCAGCTGCTGCACGGCCTGGACGGCGCGGTCGAAGGCGTGATCGCCTGCTTCGTCGACCTGACCGAGAAGCGGGCCCAGGAAGCGCGCTTGCGGCTGATGGTGGCCGGCGCGGCGCTCGGCACCTGGGAGCTCGATCTGGTTGACGGCAAGGCGCGCTACAACGAGCGCTGGGCGCAGATGCTCGGCTACGAGCCGGCGCAACTGGCCGACGACATCCTGACCTGGCGAGCGCTCGTCCACCCCGAGGACCTGCCCGCGATGCAGGCCCTGCTGGCGGCGCACCTGGCCGACCCCGCGCGGCCCTACCAGGCCGAACTGCGGATGCGCCACAAACAGGGCCACTGGGCCTGGGTCTTCACCGCCGGCGCGGTGATCGAGCGCGACGACGATGGCCAGGCGCGGCTGATGGCCGGGGTGCACCTCGACATCGACCGCGCCAAACGCGCCGAGGCCGAGATCGGCGAAGCCCGCACCCGCGCCGAACGCGCGCTGTCGGAACTGCGGGCCTACCAGACCGCGCTCGACAAGCACGCCATCGTCGCCGTGACCGACCCCTCGGGCACCATCAAGCAGGCCAACGACCGCTTCTGCCAGGTCAGCCAGTACAGCCGCGACGAGCTGATCGGCCAGACCCACCACGTCGTCAACTCGGGCACCCACCCGCGCCAGTTCTGGGCCGACATGTGGCGCCACATCGCGAACGGCCGTAGCTGGCGCGGCGAGGTTTGCAACCGCGCCCGCGACGGCTCGCTGTACTGGGTCGACACCACCATCGTGCCGGTCCAGGACGGGCAGGGCAAGGTGCTCGAACATGTGGCCATCCGGACCGAGATCACCCAGCGCAAGCAACTCGAAGAGCAGCTCCGCAGCGCCGCGCTGACCGACGGCCTGACGCAGTTGCCCAACCGCGTCTCGATGCTGGAAAAGCTGCACGGCGCGGTGCTGCGCGCGCGCCGCCTGCACGACTACCGGTTCGCCGTGCTGTTCATGGACTTCGACCGCTTCAAGCTCGTCAACGACAGCCTGGGCCACGACGTGGGCGACGAGCTGCTGCGCCAGATTGCGCTGCGGCTGCGCCTGGCACTGCGCGAAGGCGATGCGCTCTCGCGCGCCGACCACGACAGCACGCACACCGCGGCGCGCATCGGCGGGGATGAGTTCGTGATCCTGCTCGACGGCATCCGCGGCGTCGAAGACGCCGAGCTGGTGGCGCGGCGGCTGCTGCTGGTGCTGTCGCAGCCGTACCAGATCGGCAGCCACGAGGTGCATTCCAGCGCCAGCATCGGTGTGGTCGCGAGCGACACCAACCGTGGCGACGCCGACGCACTGCTGCGCGACGCCGACACCGCGATGTACGAAGCCAAGCGCGCCGGGCGCGGCCGCTACGTGCTGTTCGACGCCACCATGCACGAGCGCGTCGCACGCACGCTCGACATGGAAAACGACATGCGGCGCGCGCTGCAGAACGACGAGTTCTTCGTTGCCTACCAACCGATCGTCGATCTGCCGACCGGCCGCCTGCGCGGCGTCGAGGCGCTGGCGCGCTGGCGCCACCCCGAGCGCGGCCTGGTGCCGCCATTGGAGTTCATTCCCATCGCCGAAGAGACCGGGCTCATCACCGCGCTCGGCGCGCGGGTGCTGAGCCAGGCCTGCGACCAGTTCATGCGCTGGCGCGCCGAGCTGGGCGCCGCAGCGCCGGGCAGCGTCTCGGTCAACCTCTCGCGGGCCCAGCTGTGCCAGGCCGATCTGGTCGAGATGGTCCAGCACGAACTGCTGCGCAGCGGCATGCAGCCGCAGTGGCTGCGCCTCGAAGTCACGGAAAGCCTGGCGATGCAGGACGCCAGCGCGCTGGCCGTGCTGCACCGCCTGAAGGCCCTGGGCGTGAGCCTCGCGCTCGACGACTTCGGCACCGGCTACTCGTCACTCGCCTGCCTGCACGAGATCCCGGTGGATGTGGTCAAGATCGACCGTTCGTTCGTGAGCCAGCTCGCCCAGCGCAACCACCGCCGGGTGCTGATCCAGGCGACGGTGCTGGTGGCGCGCGCACTCGGCATCCAGACCGTGGCCGAAGGCGTCGAGACACCCGAGCAGGCGCGCTTGCTCGACGAGCTGGGTTGCTCGATGGCGCAGGGCTTCCTCTTTGGCCGGCCGATGTCGCCGGAGGAGTTTGCGCGCTGGGAGTGCCCGCGGCTGGAGGCGGCCGCGGCCTGAGATGAAACTGCTCCAAGCTCACTTCGTTCGCGGCCCCCGAGGGGCCCGCAGTCGGCTTGGGGCGGCCCGGCGCTCGACTGAGCCGCAGGGGCGCCGCTACGGCGGCAGCGTTTCCAGCAGCCCGGACACGCCCAGCCACAGGATCTGCACGCCGATGCACAGCATCACGAAGGCGAACAAGCGGGCGACAACCTCGGTGCCGGCCGTGCCCAGCAGGTGCCCAATGCGCGCCGCGAAGCGCACGCACAGGTAGATGCTGACCGCCAGCAGCAGCAGCGCGACGCCGACCCCCGCCATGTGGGGCACCGACAGCCCGTGGGTCGGCGCGCCGGTGCCGAGCGCGATCGCCACCGAGATCGAGCCCGGCCCGACGGTGATCGGCAGCGTCAGCGGGTAGAAAGCCCGGGCCCGCATCGAGCGCATGCGCACCGGCTCGGCGGCGGGCGCCGACTCGCGCAGTTCGTCGTCGTCAGCGGTGGCGGACTGCAACAGGTCCCAGCCCGCCTTGGCCACCACCAGCCCACCCGCGACGCGCAGTGCCGGGATCGAGATGCCGAAGAACGACAGCACGTAGGCGCCCACCGACAGCGACACGACGAGGATCGCGAAACTGTTGATCGCGATCCGCCGCGCCATCGCGGCGCGCTCGGCGTCGCTCGCGTGCGGCACCAGGCTCAGCACGATGAAGCCCGCGCCCGGCGGGTTGATGATCGGGAACAGGCCAGCGACGATCAGGAAGATCGTCTGGCTGAAGTCGTCATGCAGCATGGGAGCTCTTGGTGGCGGCGGGCGGCGGGCGGCGGCAGCGTACCACCCACCGCGGTTCGTGGCCGCGGGCATTCCCTCAGGCGCGCGCGGCCGAACGCCGCTAGCGTCGGCTCACCCGTTGTCGCCGGAGACGAACCGATGCCCGCCAAGCTGTCACCGTTGCTGCCCTGGGCGGCGGCGCTCGCCGCGCTGCTCGCCATCTCCGGCGACCTGCTCGGCCTGCGCCCGCTGGTGCTCGCGTTCAAGCCCGCGACCACGCTGCTCATCATCGCCTGGGCCTGGCCGCGTGGCGCCGATGCACCGGCCGTGCGGCGCTGGGTGCGTGCCGGCCTGGTGCTGTCGCTCGCGGGCGATGTGTTCCTGATGTGGCCGCAGCCAGGCTTTCTGCCCGGCCTCGTTTCGTTCCTGTTGGCGCACCTGGCCTACATCGTGGCCTTCACGCGCAGCGTGCGGCTGGCGGCCCGGCCGGTTCCGTTCGTTGCCTACGCGTTGATCGCTGCCGCGCTGCTGTCGCAGTTGTGGCCCGGCGTGCCCGAGCCCTTGCGCTGGCCGGTGCTCGCCTACGTGGCCTGTCTTGCGACGATGGCGGCGCAGGCCGCGGTGTTGTGGCTCGCCGCGCGCGGCACGGCGGGGGTTGCGCTGGCCCGCAACGCGGCCCTCGGCGGCGTGCTGTTCATGACCTCCGACGCGCTGCTCGCGTTCAACAAGTTCAACGCGCCGGTGCCGCTGGCGGGGCTGTGGATTCTGCTGACGTACTGGCTGGCACAGGGCTTGATCGCTGCGGCGCTGCGCGCCCGGGCGACTGCTTGAGCCCGCTGCGCGAGGCGGGCTCATCTGCTTGGTATTAAACCGGTTATCTGGCTGGTCAGATGGACGTCCCCATGAAGTCCTGGCCGGTACAAGACGCCAAGGCCGCCGAGATCGAAGCCTGGCTCGGCCTGGTGGCCGGAACCTACAACGTGCTCCCGATGGACGGCGCAACCTTCCGCACCTGGGCGCGGCTGATGCATCGCAAGTCGGACGCGCGGTACGAGGACGCGATGATCGCGGCCACGGCCGCCGTACACAAGCTGACGGTCGTGACGCGCAACGTCGCCGACTTCACACCGTTCGGCGTGAAGCTGCTCGACCCGTTCAAGCCAGCCGGGGCCCGGCCGAGCCGATAGAATCCTTACCTTGTAATACTTCGTGGAGTGCGCCGATGGAAACCACCACCATGACCAGCAAGGGTCAGGTCACGATCCCGAAGGCGGTGCGCCAGCAATTGGGCCTGCGGCAGGGCACGAAGGTGGCGTTCGTGGTTGAAGGCGACCATGCGGTCCTGCGGCCGGCCGTGCCCCAGCGCTCGATGTCGAAAAGTGGCTTCGGCATGGTCAAGGTGTCGGGCCCGGCCGTGCCGCCCGACTTCGACGTGGCCAGCCTTCTGAAGCCCACGGCGAAGGGCTCGTCGCGGTGATCGGGCTCGACACCAATGTCCTGGCGCGCTACTACCTTGGCGGGCACGACGCCGATGCCGCCACCGCCCGGCAGCAGCAGGCCGCGCGGCGGCTGATCGACGGCGACCAGCCCTTGCTGGTCTGCAAGACGGTGCTGCTGGAACTGGAGTGGGTGATGCGGGGCGCCTACGCCAGCACGACGGCGCAGTTTGCGGGCGTGCTCGAACACCTGCTGTCGTCGCCACAGGTCACGGTCGAGGACCGTCTGTCGGTGGAAGCCGCGCTGGCCGGCCATCGCGGCGGGCTCGACTTTGCCGATGCGCTGCATCACGCCAGCTATCGAACCTGTGAAACGATGGCGAGCTTCGACGACCGCAAGTTCGCCCGCCGTGCCGGCAAGCTGCGGTTGGTGCCGGCCGTGACCGTGCCGCGGTGACCGTGTCGGCTGAGTCCGACGCGCCGCCCCTATGATCCGGCCGGTGACCGACGCCCCGCCCGCCTCGCCCCAAGTCAGCGCCTTCGTCACCCGCTGGCGCGCCGCCGGCGGCAGCGAGCGCGCGAACTACCAGCTCTTCATCACCGAACTGTGCAGCCTGCTCGGCTGCCCCACGCCCGACCCGGCGCGCGACGACACGCGCGACAACGCCTACGTGTTCGAGCGCCGGGTGCAGTTCGCGCATGGCGACGGCAGCAGCAGCCTCGGCTTCATCGACTGCTACCGCCGCAACGCCTTCGTCCTCGAAGCCAAGAAGCTCAAGCTCGCCACCGCGGCCAGCGGCGCCAAGCCGCTCGGCAAGACCTTCGACGACGCCCTGCTGCGCGCCCGCGCCCAGGCCGAAAGCTACGCCCGCGCGCTGCCCGCCGCCGAAGGCCGGCCGCCGTTCCTGCTGGTGGTCGATGTCGGTCACGTGATCGAGGTCTACGCCGAGTTCAGCCGCAGCGGCGCGACCTACACGCCCTTCCCCGACCCGCGCTCGCACCGCATCGCGCTGGACGACCTGCACGACGCCGCCTTGCGCGAACGCCTGCGCGGCATCTGGCTCGATCCGCTGGCGCTCGACCCGGCCCGCACCACCGCCCGCGTCACGCGCCAGGTGGCGGCCGAGCTGGCGCTGCTCGCCACCTCGCTCGAAGCGGCCGGCAACGCCTCGCTGGCGGTGGCCGCGTTCCTCACCCGCTGCCTGTTCAGCATGTTTGCCGAAGACGTGGGCCTGCTGCCCGAACGCAGCTTCAAGGAGCTGCTCGAACGCCACCGCGAACAGCCCGCCACGCTGCAGAACATGTTGCGCGCGCTGTGGGCCGACATGGACCGTGGCGGCTTCAGCGCCGCGCTGATGCGCGACGTGCTGCGCTTCAACGGCAAGCTGTTCAAGGGCTCGGCCGCCGACGGCTACGTGCTGGCGCTGAACCGCGAGCAGATCGATGGCCTGCTGCGCGCCGCGAAGGCCGACTGGCGCGAGGTGGAGCCCGCCATCTTCGGCACCCTGCTCGAACGCGCGCTCGAAGCCGACGAGCGCCATGCGCTGGGCGCCAACTTCACGCCGCGCGCGTATGTGGAGCGGCTGGTGCTGCCCACCGTGATGCAGCCGCTGCGCGCTGAGTGGGCCGACACGCAGGCCGCCGCAGTGCTGTTGGCCAACGAGGGCAAGCTCGACGAGGCGCGGGCCGAAGTGCGCCGCTTCCACCACCGGCTGTGCACCGTGCGCGTGCTCGACCCGGCCTGCGGCAGCGGCAATTTTCTGTACGTCACGTTCGAGCACCTGAAGCGCCTGGAAGGCGAAGTCTTCAACCAGCTCGACGCGTTGGGCGACACCCAGGCCAAGCTCGGCCTGCAGGGCGAGACGGTGACCTTGCAGCAAATGCTGGGCATCGAGATCAACCCGCGCGCCGCCGCGCTGGCCGAGCTGGTGCTGTGGATCGGCTTTCTGCAATGGCACATCCGCACGTTTGGCACCGCCAGCGTGGCCGAGCCGGTGATCCATGACTACGGCAACATCGAATGCCGCGATGCGGTGCTGGCCTACGACCGGGTTGACTACGTGCTCGATGCGCGGGGCTTGCCCGTCACGCGCTGGGACGGCCGGCACACCAAGCCGCATGCGGTGACGGGCGAGCAAGTGCCTGATGAAGCGTTCCAGGTGCCGCTGGAGAAGTACAGCCACCCGCGCAAGGCGGTGTGGCCGCGGGCGGATTTCATCGCCGGGAATCCGCCGTTCATTGGCGCCAGCAGCGTGCGCCGCGCGCTCGGCGAGGGCTATGCCGACGCACTGCGTGCGACCTGGAAAGACGTGCCCGAAAGCGCCGACTTCGTGATGCACTGGTGGCACGCCGCCGCGCAGGCCGTGGCAAATGGTGAGGCGCAGCGCTTCGGGCTCATCACCACCAACAGCCTGCCGCAGGCCTTCAACCGGCGCGTGGTGCAGGCGGCGCTGGCGGGCGCGAAACCGGTTCATCTGATCTACGCGATTGCCGACCATCCGTGGGTGGATGCGGCCGGCGACGCGTCGGTGCGCATCAGCATGACGGTGGGCGCGGCGGGGGCGGGCGAGGGCGAGTTGCTGAGCGTGGTGCGCGAGACGCCGCTGGGCGATGGCAGTTCGGAGGTCGCGTTCGGTGCGCGGCGCGGGGTGATTCATGCGGACCTGCGCGTGGGC
>JANOVJ010000441.1:0-4193 GCA_031417295.1 bacterium
GTAGCAGAAGTCTTCCATCAAGTAGCGGCCCGAGGGTTGCAGGTTGACGAGACACGGCAGCTCGCTGGCAAGCCGATCGAAGTCGTCGATCGTGAGCTTCACGCCGATGCGCCCGGCGATGGCGATCAGGTGGATCACCGCATTGGTCGAGCCGCCGATCGCGGCCAGCGTCTTGATCGCGTTCTCGAACGCCTCGCGGGTCAGGATGCTCGACAGCTTCTGGTCCTCGTGCACCATGCCAACGACGCGCCGGCCAGCATGGCGCGCCAGCACATTGCGCCGGCCATCCACCGCCGGATACGCCGCGTTGCCGGGCAGGCCGATGCCCAGCGCCTCGACCATGCTCGCCATCGTGCTGGCCGTGCCCATCGTCATGCAGTGGCCGTGGCTGCGGTGCATGCAGCTCTCGGCCTCGAAGAAGTCGGCCAGCTTCAAGGTGCCAGCCCGCACCTGCTCGCTCATGCTCCAGACGCCCGTGCCCGAACCGAGTTCCTGGCCGCGCCACTTGCCGTTCAACATCGGCCCACCCGACACGCCGATGGTCGGCAGGTCGACACTCGCCGCGCCCATCACGAGCGCAGGCGTCGTCTTGTCGCAGCCCATCAGCAGCACCACGCCGTCGATCGGATTGCCGCGGATCGACTCCTCCACGTCCATGCTGACGAGGTTGCGGTAGAGCATCGCGGTCGGCCGCAGCAGCGTCTCGCCGAGCGACATCACCGGGAATTCGAGCGGGAAGCCGCCGGCTTCATAGACACCGATCTTCACCTGCTCGGCCAGCGTGCGGAAGTGCGAGTTGCAGGGCGTGAGCTCGCTGAAGGTGTTGCAGATGCCGATGACCGGCCGGCCGTCGAACTGGTCGTGCGGCACGCCCTTGCCCTTGACCCAGCTGCGGTAGGCGAAGCCGTCGCGGTCTTGCCGGCCGAACCACTGCTGGCTGCGCAGGTCGTCGGGTCGCTTGCGGGGCTGGGTTGTCATGGCGAAGCCTGCTTCATGGGAGAGGCGGTTATTATGATGTGATGATTGATTTTTACGCCGAAATGTCGGGCCCGTCCTGCCGCTGCGCGCCACGGCGGCACGCGCAGCCGGCATGACCGAGAGCCGGCCCATGACGGGGCGCAACCGGCACGGCCAGGCGCTCGACCGCCTTGGGCAGGAGATCGTCGCCTCGACCTATGCCTGCGGCGCAACGCTGCCCGCCGAGCCGCTGCTGTGCGAGGCGCTCGGGGTCAGCCGCACGGTCGTGCGCGAGGCCGTCAAATCGCTCGTTGCCAAGGGGCTGCTGATCACCGGGCCGAAGCTCGGCACGCGCGTGTTGCCCGAGGCGAGCTGGAACTGGTTCGACGCCGACGTGGTGCGCTGGAAGTCGCGCGGCGGCCTGACCCGCCCCTTCCTGCGCGACCTGCAAGAGTTGCGCCGCATCGTCGAGCCTGCGGCCGTGCGCCTGGCTGCGCAGCGCGCGAGCAAGGCCGACCTCGGCGAACTCGAAGCCGCGTTCGCCAGCATGCAACTGGCGATCGAGCGCGGCGGCGACTATGTCAGCCCCGACCTGCGCTTTCACCAGGGCCTGCTGCGCGCCTGCCACAACCGCATGCTCGAGCAGATGGGCAAGGCGCTGGGGGCGCTGCTGCGCACCAGCTTCGAGATCTCGTCGTCGCGGCCCGACAGCGCGCTGCATTCGCTGCCCCTGCACCGGGCCGTGCTCGACGCCGTGGTCGCGCGCGCCCCCGACGCCGCCGAGCGGGCGATCCTGGTGCTGATCGACGGCGCTGCGCAGGACATCAGCGCCGTGCTCGCCTCGCGGCGCAAGCTGCCATCGCTCGCCGCGCCGGCGCGCAGCCTGCTGGGAACCCTCGTCGGTGGCTGAGCGGCCGGGCGCGCCGCCCTGCACCCGGCGAACGGTCTCGAAGGCCAGCAAGGCCTGACTGCAACCGCCCCACTCCACGCACTTCAAAAGGACTCGACATGCGGCTACTCATCACCGGCGGCAGCGGCTTCATCGGCAGCCGCCTCGCCCACGCACTGCTGGCGCGGGGCCACCTCGGCGGCGAGGCCATTGCGCAGCTGGTGCTGGCCGATCAGGTCGCGCCGGCGGCCACGCTGGCCGCCGATGCGCGGGTCGAATCGCGCGTCGGCCCGCTGCTCGCGCAATGCACCGCACTGGCAGGCGAGCGCTTCGACGGCGTGTTCCACCTCGCCTCCGCCGTCTCGGGCGAATGCGAGGCCGACTTCGAACTTGGCCTGCGCTCCAACCTCGACACCACGCGCGCCCTGCTCGACGCGCTGCGCGCCGCGGTGGCGAGCGGCGCGAAGCCGACGCGGCTGGTGTTCTCGAGCTCGGTGGCGGTGTTCGGCCCCGACCCGTCGGCACCGTTGCCGGCGCTGGTGAGCGACACCACCCTGCCCGCACCGCAGACGTCGTACGGCACCCACAAGCTGATCTGCGAACACCTGATCGCCGACTACACCCGCAAGGGCTACCTCGACGGCCGCTCGGCCCGGCTGATGACGGTCACGGTGCGGCCGGGGCGGCCGAACGGCGCGGCGTCGTCGTTCTTCTCCGGCATCATCCGCGAGCCCTTGGCCGGGCAGGAAGCGATCTGCCCGGTCAGCCCCGAGACTGCGCATCCACTCACCTCGCCGGCACGCACGGTCGAGGGCCTGATCGCCGTCTACGAGGCCAGCCGCGAGGCGCTGGGCGGGCGGCTGGCGCTGAACCTGCCAGCCGTGAACGCGCGGGTCTGCGACATGCTCGACGCACTCGAGGCGGTGGCCGGCCGCGCGGTGCGCGAGCGGGTGCGCTTCGTGCCCGACGCCACGGTTGCCGGCATCGTCGCCAACTGGCCCGGCGGCGCCACGGCCGGGCGCGCGGCGCGCCTCGGCCTGTTTCCCGACGCCGACTTCGCCGCCATCATCCGCCAGTACATCGCCGACTGCGCTGCCACGCCGGGCGGCGCCGAGGCCTTGAAGGGCTTGCCGAACAAGGAGGTTTCAGCATGAACCAGATCGACCTGGCCGGCCGCACTGCGGTCGTCACCGGCGGCGCGCAAGGCATCGGTTACGCCATCGCCGAGCGGATGCTGCTCTCGGGCGCTGCGGTCGTGCTGTGGGATGCCGACGCGGCCCGTCTGGCCGAGGCCGAAGCGGCGTTGTCCGCCCTCGGCTCAGTAGACACCTGCCTTGTCGAACTGACCGACGAACAATCCGTCGCCACCTGCACCGACGCCACGATCGCAGCGGGCGGGCGGATCGACATCCTGGTCAACAACGCCGGCATCACCGGCGGCAACGCGCCGACCTGGGAACTCGCCCCCGAGGTCTGGCGCCGCGTGATCGAGGTCAACTTGATTGCGCCTTACCTCACCTGCCGCGCCATCGTGCCGCACATGATCGCGGCCGGCTACGGCCGGATCGTCAACATCGCGTCGGTGGCCGGCAAGGAAGGCAACCCGAATGCCTCGCACTACAGCGCGTCGAAAGCGGCGTTGATCGCGCTGACCAAGTCGCTGGCCAAGGAGCTGGCGACCAAGGGCGTGCTGGTCAACGCCATCACCCCGGCGGCGGCGAAGACGGCGATGTTCGACACCATGGCGCAATCGCACATCGACTTCATGCTGTCGAAGATTCCGATGGCACGCTTCCTGGAAGTCGGCGAGGCGGCGGCGATGATCGCCTGGCTGGCGTCGGAAGACTGTTCGTTCAGCACGGGTGCGGTGTTCGACCTGTCGGGCGGGCGCGCCACATACTAGTTTTTTCAAACCCCCAGTGCCTGCGAGGTTTCAAACAATCGTTTGATCATTTGTTAGAGTACCGGCGATGCAACATTCGGCGGTGACGACAGAAGGGCTGCGAAGCGGCCGTGGCGGCGACGAAGCGCCGCGCATGCGGCTGCTGCACAGTGGCCTACGGCTGTTTGCCGCGCAGGGCTTTGCCAAGACCTCGACGCGTGAACTGGCCGAAGCGGCCGGTGTCAACATCGCGTCGATCAGTTATTACTTCGGTGACAAGGCTGGCCTCTATCGCGCCGCCTTCCGCGAGCCAGCCAAGGGCTTGCAAGCCGACCTGGCCCAATTGAGCGACCCGGGCGTGGCGCTCCCGCAAGCCTTGAGCCACCTGTACGCCGGCTTCCTGTCGCCACTGCGGCTGGGCGATGACGCGCGGCTGTGCATGACGCTGCACTTTCGCGAAATGCT
>JANOVJ010000442.1:0-5476 GCA_031417295.1 bacterium
CGGTAGGCCGGCCGCGATGCCGGCGAAGATCAGGATCGAAATGCCGTTGCCCAGGCCGCGTTCGGTGATCTGTTCACCCAGCCACATCAGGAACATCGTGCCGGCCACCAGGCTCACGACTGCGGTCAGACGAAAACCGAAACCCGGCGCGATCACGAGGCCAGCGGAGCCTTCGAGGGCGAGCGCGATGCCGAGCGACTGGAACAGCGCCAGGCCCAATGTGCCATACCGCGTGTACTGCGTGATCTTGCGGCGGCCGGCTTCGCCTTCCTTCTTCAGCGCCTCCAGCGTCGGCACCACGTAGCTCATCAGCTGCATGATGATCGAGGCCGAGATGTAGGGCATGATGCCCAGAGCGAAGACTGTGAAGCGCGACAGCGCCCCGCCCGAGAACATGTTGAACAGGCTCAGGATGCCACCTTGCTGGCCCTTGAAGAGCTGCTGCAGCGCGGCCGGATCGATGCCCGGCACAGGAATGTGCGCGCCGATGCGATAGACCACCAGCGCGAGCAGCAGGAACGTCAAGCGGCGACGCAGGTCGCCGAACTTGCCGCTCTTGGCCAGTTGATTCGCGTTCGCGGTTGCCACTTCTCAGCGTCCTGCTTGAGTCGAATTCAGGCGACCGTGCCGCCAACCGCTTCGATCGCAGCCTTTGCGCCGGCTGTGGCCAACACGCCGGTCAGCGTGATCTTCTTCGTCAGCGTGCCGGCAGCGATCACCTTGATCGTGCGCACGAGTTCCGGCACCAAGCCCGCTTGCTTCAGTGTCAAGACGTCAATTTCGGTGACGGCCAGGCGCTCGAGGTCCGTCAACCGGATCTCGGCGTTGAAGCGCAAGGTCAAGGACTTGAAGCCGCGCTTGGGCAAGCGCCGCTGCATCGGCATCTGGCCGCCTTCGAAGCCCACCTTGTGGTAGCCACCGGCGCGCGACTTTTGGCCCTTGTGGCCCCGACCTGCCGTCTTGCCGATGCCCGAACCGATACCGCGGCCGACGCGACGCTTGGCGTGCTTGGCGCCCGAGGCGGGCTTGATCGAATTGAGTTGCATGTTCGTGATGTCCTGTGTCGATGACGGTGCGAGCCAGAAGCTCAGAGCACCTGCACCAGATAGGCGACCTTGTTGATCATGCCGCGCACCGCCGGCGTGTCTTCCAGCTCCGAGGTGCTGTTGAGTTTGCGCAGGCCCAGACCGCGCACCGTGGCACGGTGGGATTCACGCGTGCCCGCAATGCTGCGAACCAGCTTGACCGTGACTCTCTTCTTGTCGCTCGTGTCTGCACTCATGTCTTCTCTTTCGTCTTCAATTTCGTCTGCGCTTTCGTCTTCAGTCCGCGCGGCGTCTTTCAGCCGAAGATCTCTTCAATTGACTTGCCGCGCTTGGCAGCGATCTCAGCCGGCGTGCTGGTGCGCTTGAGCGCATCGAGCGTGGCGCGAACCAGGTTGTACGGGTTGGTCGAACCGAGGCTCTTGGCCACGATGTCGGTCACGCCCATGACCTCGAATACCGCGCGCATCGGGCCACCGGCAATGATGCCGGTCCCGGGCGGGGCCGGAGCCACCAGCACATGCGACGCGCCGTGCTCGCCCACCACCTTGTGGTGGATCGAGCCTTCTTTCAGCGACACCTTGATCATGTTGCGCCGTGCGTCCTGCATCGCCTTCGTCACGGCCACGGGCACTTCCTTGCTCTTGCCCTTGCCCATGCCGATGCGACCATCGCCGTCGCCCACGACCGTCAGCGCGGCGAAGCCGAGAATCCGGCCGCCCTTGACGACCTTGGTCACGCGGTTCACCGCGATCATCTTTTCTTTCAGACCGTCTTCACTGGCCTCGGTCGGAGCGCGGGGTTGAAACTTTGCCATTGTCGAATTCCTTGATCGTCGCTAGTGCGTCGCTGCTGCGTCGCTTGTGCTGAGGCTCAGAACTGCAGCCCGGCTGCGCGGGCAGCCTCGGCCAGGGCCTTCACGCGGCCGTGATAGGCGTAACCGGCACGGTCGAACGCCACCTTTTCCACACCGGCGGCTCGGGCGCGCTCGGCGATCCGCTTGCCAATGATCTCGGCCGCGGCGGTGTTGCCACCCTTGCCAGCAGCGCCGAGTTCCTTGCGCACGTCGGCTTCCGAGGTCGATGCGCTGGCCAGCACGCGCATGCCGTCGTCGGAGATGACGCTGGCATAGATGTGCAGGTTGGAACGGAACACCGTCAGACGAACCACGCTCTGCTTGGCAATGCGGCCCCGCGTGGTGCGCGAGCGGCGGATGCGTTGCTCTTTCTTGTTCAACATGGTGATCTCGCTCCTTACTTCTTCTTGGTCTCTTTGATCGTGACCTTCTCGTCCGCGTAGCGGATTCCCTTGCCCTTGTAAGGCTCGGGCGGGCGGATCGCGCGCACTTCGGCGGCGATCTGGCCCACGACCTGGCGATCAGCGCCCTTGATCAGGATTTCGGTCTGCGTCGGCGTCGTCACCGTGATGCCGGCCGGCATGTCTTTCGACACCGGGTGCGAGAAACCGATCTGCAGGTTCAGCTTGGCGCCTTGCGCCTGGGCCCTGAACCCCACGCCGACGAGCGTGAGCTTCTTCTCGAAGCCCTTGGTCACGCCGCTGACCATGTTGGCCACCAGCGCGCGCATCGTGCCCGACATCGCGTCGGCGCCCGGCGCGGCGTCGTTGGCGGCGGCAAACAAGATCTTGCCGTCTTCACTCTTCACCGACACCAGCGGGTTCGCGGCGCGCACCAGCGTGCCGAGCGCACCCTTGACGCTGATCTGCTCAGCGGTGATCGACACGTCCACGCCTTGCGGGACGGTGATCGGCATTTTTCCTACGCGGGACATGAATTTGCTCCTGGCTCAGACGTCGATCAGGCGACGTAGCACAACACTTCGCCGCCGATGCCGACCTGGCGCGCCTTGCGGTCCGTCATCACGCCCTTGGGCGTGGTGACGATCGCGACGCCGAGACCGTTCATCACGTTCGGGATGTCGTGGCGGCCCTTGTAGACACGCAGGCCGGGGCGGCTGACACGCTCGATGCGCTCGATCACCGGACGCCCGGCGTAGTACTTCAGCGCAATCTCGAGCTGCGGCTGCACGGTCTCGCCGCGCACCGCAAAGCCATCGATGTAGCCCTCGTCCTTCAGGACCTGGGCAATCGCCACTTTCAGCTTCGACGCCGGCATCGCCACGACAGCCTTTTCGACCGCCTGGGCGTTGCGAATGCGGGTCAGCATATCGGCGATGGGATCACTCATGCTCATACGAATATCTCCTGATCGAGCCGGGCCGACTACCAGCTGGCCTTGACGATGCCGGGAATGTCGCCCTTGAAGGCGAGTTCGCGAATCTTGTTGCGGCCCAGGCCGAACTTGCGGAAGGTGCCGCGGGGGCGGCCCGTCAGCGCGCAGCGGTTGCGCTGGCGCGTCGGGTAGGCGTTGCGCGGCAGCTTCTGCAGCTCCAGGCGCGCGGCGTAGCGCTCGTCGTCCGACTTCTTGGCGTCGTTGGCGGTCGCCTTCAGCTCGGCGTACTTCTTGGCAAACTTGGCGACCAGAGCGTCGCGCTTCAATTCGCGCTGAATGAGGGAAGTTTTGGCCACGTGCAACCTCAGTTCTTGAACGGGAATTTGAAAGCTGCGAGCAAGGCCTTGGCCTCGTCGTCGCTCTTCGCGGTCGTCGTGATGCTGATGTTCAACCCACGCAGCACGTCGATCTTGTCGTAGTCGACTTCCGGAAAGATGATCTGTTCCTTGACGCCGATGTTGTAGTTGCCGCGGCCGTCGAACGAGCGGCCCGAAATACCGCGAAAGTCGCGCACGCGCGGCAGCGCGATAGTGACAAAGCGGTCGAGGAACTCGTACATCTGCACGCCGCGCAGCGTGACCATGCAGCCGATGGGCACCTGCTCGCGGATCTTGAACCCGGCGATGGCCTTCTTCGACTTGGTGACCACGGGCTTCTGGCCGGCGATCTTGGTCAGGTCGGACACAGCGTGGTCCATGACCTTCTTGTCCGACACCGCTTCGCTCACGCCCATGTTGAGCGTGATCTTCGACAGGCGCGGCACCTGCATGGCCGACTTGTAGCCGAACTTCGCTATCAGTTCCGGCGCGATCTTCTCGCGGTAGATCGCCTGGAGGCGGGCTTGTTGTTGTGCCATCTTGATGAGCCCCTTATGCCTTGAGTTGTTCGCCGCTGGACTTGAAGACGCGAACCTTCTTGCCATCGGCGAGCAGCTTGATCCCGACGCGGTCGGCCTTGGCCGTCGCTGCGTTGTAGATCGCCACGTTGGACTGGTGGATCGGCATCGCCTTGCTGACGATCCCGCCGGTCGCACCCTTCATCGGGTTCGGCTTGACGTGCTTCTTGACGACGTTGATGCCCTCGACTTCGAGGTGGTCGGCATCGACGCGCGCGGCAACGGTGCCGCGCTTGCCTTTGTCACGGCCGGTCAACACGATGACCTCGTCGCCCTTGCGAATCTTGTTCATTGTCTTTCAGTCCTTGGCGCTCAGAGCACTTCAGGTGCGAGTGAGACGATCTTCATGAAGCGCTCGGTGCGCAGCTCGCGCGTGACCGGCCCGAAGATGCGGGTGCCGATGGGCTCGAGCTTGGCGTTGAGCAGCACGGCGGCGTTGCCGTCGAACTTCACCAGCGAGCCGTCTTGGCGGCGCACGCCCTTGGCGGTGCGAACGACCACAGCGCTGTAGACCTCGCCCTTTTTGACGCGGGCCCGCGGCGCGGCTTCCTTGATGCTGACCTTGATGACATCGCCGATGCCGGCATAGCGGCGCTTGGAGCCGCCCAGCACCTTGATGCACATGACGGACTTGGCGCCAGTGTTGTCCGCGACATCGAGCCGCGATTGCATTTGAATCATGTTCAGTCCCCAACTTGTCCCAAACGGCCGGCCATGCTGATCATGGAAAAGGGCTGCGTGGTCAGTCTTGGGCCCGTCAGCCAGCGCCGATCGGATCGGCGCCCGCTGTTTGGGCGGATCCGGCGACTTGCCGCCGCACAGTAAGTGCGAGCAAGGCGCCAGCGAAGCCTCGTATTATGCCACGGAAATTTCAAGCCAGTCAAGCAGAGCAAACGGGGCGCTCAAGTTGCCCGCCCTGCACTGCCCCGCCACGGCGGGCGCGAAGCTCAAGCCTTGGCCTGCGCCAGCAACGTCGCCGCGTCGCTGACCTCGAACTTGCCCGGTGCTTCAACGTTCAACGTCTTGACGACGCCATCGACCACGAGCATCGAGTAGCGCTGCGAGCGGAGCCCCATCCCGTGCCCGGTCAGGTCAAAAGTGAGGCCGGTGGCGTTGGTGAAGCCGGCGCTGCCGTCGGCCATCATGCGCACCTTGCCAGCGGTCTTTTGGTCGCGGCCCCAGGCGCCCATCACGAAGGCGTCATTGACCGACACGCACCAGATCTCGTCCACGCCAGCGGCCTTCAGATCGTCGGCATGCTTGACGTAACCCGGCACGTGCTGCGCC
>JANOVJ010000443.1:0-2537 GCA_031417295.1 bacterium
GTTCGCACCGACCATGGCCACGGCGCTGCGGCTGCTGAAAGACGAACACGGCCGCAAGCTCACGGTGATCGACGTGAGCGACAGCGAATACAGCGGTGCCGGCGAGCGCCTCGGCACATTCGACTACGAAGAGCTGCTGGCTGCGCACGCGCCACTCGCCCGGCTCGAAGGCGCGCAGGACGAGTGGGATGCAATCGCCGTCTCGTACACCTCGGGCACCACCGGCGACCCCAAGGGCGTGGTCACGCACCACCGCGGCGCGTACCTCAACGCGGTGAGCAACGCGGCCACCTGGACCATGCCGCACTTCCCGAAATACCTGTGGACGCTGCCGATGTTCCACTGCAACGGCTGGTGCTTTCCGTGGACTGTCGCGATGCTCGGCGGCACGCACGTGTGCCTGCGCCGTGTCGACGCGCCGAACATCCTGGCCGCGATGCGCGAGCACGGCGTCGACCACTACTGCGCCGCGCCGATCGTGCACAACCTGCTGATCGCCGCACCGGCGGAGATGCGCGCCGGCATCATGCAGAAGGTGCGTGGCATGGTCGCCGGTGCGGCGCCGCCGGCCTCGATGATCGAAGGCATGGCGAAACTCGGCTTCGACATCACCCACGTCTACGGCCTGACCGAGGTCTACGGCCCGGCTTCGGTGGCGGTGAAGCGCGACAGCTGGGCCGCAGAGACCCTGTCGGAGCAGACCCGCCTCAACGGCCGCCAGGGCGTGCGCTACGCGCTGCAGGAAGGCATGACCGTGATGGGCACGGCCGACATGAAAGAGACCCCGGCCGATGGCGAAACCATGGGCGAGATCATGTTCCGCGGCAACATCGTGATGAAGGGTTACCTGAAGAACCCGGTGGCGACGGCGCAGGCCTTCGAAGGCGGCTGGTTCCACACCGGCGACCTGGCGGTGATGGAGGCCGACCGTTACGTGAAGATCAAGGACCGCAGCAAGGACATCATCATCTCCGGCGGCGAGAACATCTCGTCGCTCGAAGTCGAAGATGCGCTCTACCGCCACCCGGCCGTGTTGGCCTGCGCCGTGGTCGCCCGGCCCGACGACAAGTGGGGCGAAACGCCGGTCGCGTTCGTCGAACTGCGCGCCGATGCGAACGTGACCGCGGCCGAACTCGTCGCGCACTGCAAGAGCCTGCTGGCAGGCTACAAGGTGCCGCGCGAAGTGCGCTTCGAGGAGATTCCGAAAACCTCGACCGGCAAGATCCAGAAGTTCACGCTGCGCGAGCGGGCGCGTGCCGCAGCGGCGTCGAAGTAGTCCACGGGAGTATTCCATGTCCGAGAACAACGAACCCCTGATCCTGAACACGCGTGACGCGCGCGGCGTGGTCACGCTCACGCTGAACCGGCCTCAGGCTTTCAATTCGCTGTCGCAGGGGCTGCTGGCCGCGTTGCAGGCCGAGCTCGACCGGCTGAAAGACGACACGAGCGCACGCGTCGTGGTGCTTGCCGCGTCGGGCAAGGCCTTCTGCGCCGGGCACGACCTGAAGGAGATGCGGGCCGAGCCGTCGCTCGCCTACTACCAGGCCCTGTTCGGGCAATGCACCCAGGTGATGCTGAGCGTTCAGCGTCTGCCGGTGCCGGTGATCGCACGGGTGCAGGGCATCGCCACCGCGGCCGGCTGCCAACTGGTCGCGATGTGCGATCTGGCGGTGGCAGCGAGCAGCGCGAAGTTCGCGGTCAGCGGCGTCAACCTCGGCCTGTTCTGCTCCACGCCGGGCGTGGCGCTGTCACGCAACCTCGGGCGCAAGGCGGCATTCGAGATGCTCGTGACGGGTGAGTTCATCAATGCAGAGCAAGCGCTGGCAAAAGGTCTCGTCAACCGAGTGGCCCAACCCGAAGCGCTGGACGCCGAGGTCGAAGCGCTGGTCGGCAGCATCGTCGCCAAGCCGCGCGTGGCAGTCGCGATGGGCAAGGCCTTGTTCTACCGCCAGCTCGAAACCGGGATCGCAGCAGCTTACGCTGACGCCGGCAACACGATGGCCTGCAACATGATGGAAGGCGCCGCGCTCGAAGGCGTTCAGGCCTTCATCGACAAGCGCCCGCCGCAGTGGTGAGGGGCGCGCCGGGCGCGCGTCAATAGGGGTAGGCGAACGGGTTCGGCGCCTGCGCGGCGACACGGCTGCTGTGTAAACTGCGCGCTCAATTCGCCCGCCGGGCCGGCCCCGGCGCACCACGCTCAAGACTGACAGGAAACGCCATGACCTTGAAAAAGATGCGCCTCCATGCTCTGGCCGCCGCGGCAACGCTGGCCGGTGTTTTCAGCCCGGCCGCGATGGCCTGGGAGCCGACCAAGCCGGTCGAGTTCGTGGTGCCGGCCGGCACCGGTGGCGGTGCCGACCAGATGGCACGGTTCATCCAGGGCGTGGTGATCAAGCACAAGCTGATGGCCCAGCCGATCATCGTTGTCAACAAGGCCGGTGGCGCCGGTGCCGAAGGTTTCCTCGACGTGAAGGGCGACAAGGGCAACCCGCACAAGATCGTCATCACGTTGTCGAACCTGTTCACCACGCCGCTGG
>JANOVJ010000444.1:0-1660 GCA_031417295.1 bacterium
AGTGGCGACGCCGGTCGCCGGGCCGTGATCGATGAACAGTCGGAACGTCTGGCCCGTGCTCGCGCTTTGCAGCGACACGAAGGGTAAATCGACCCGCTGTTCGACGTCGTCGCCAATGCGCTGGCGGGCCTCGTCCTCTGCGAAGCCGTGGCGGCGCATCAGGCGTCGCCGCAGGCGCGCGGCGCTGCTTTGCACTTGAACACGGCGCACGCAGCGGTGCCGCGTCTGGGCGGGCACGCGCAACAAGCCGCCAGCCTCCGCATGGTCACCCACGCCGCCCAGCCACGGCCGCGCAAGCAGCGTGTCCAGCGCGCGCGCCGTGCCGTGCAGACGCAGCAGGTCGCCAAGCTGTTGCGGCCCGACGTGCGGGAAGCTGATGCCGATGTCCCGGCCCTCGTGTCCAGCAAGCGCCCGATGCAGCTTGCCGAAAAGCGCGTTCATCAGGTGAGGCTGGGCAATCTCGGGGCTCGGCAGAAGCCGCAGATCGGTGTAGTGGTCCATCGCTCACTCCCCCTTTTCGCCGAACACGCCACCGCGGATCAGCGTGGCCATCACGAAGTGCTGCTGCTCCAGCGCGGGCACCTTGTCTTTCAACAGCCAGTTGTCGAGCAGGTTGTAGAAGTCGGTCTTGTTCTTCGGCTGCCGGTAGGCCCGGCCCTGCGTCGTGACCGAGCCATAGGGTTCCACTGCGATCGGCTCCTGTGTGTCGGCGTCTTCGTACCAGGTGTCGATGGTGCGGACGGCGTTGCCGATCTTCTGCGAGTGGATGGCTGCGATGCCGGTCACGTCGTACAGCGTTTTGCTTTTGTTGCTGCGGCCTCGGTCGAGGATCAGCTCCTGCGACGGAAACACCTCCTGGCCCGCGCCCAGTCGCACGAAGGCCGTCACCTCCAGCAGCACGTGCCGGTCGCTGGCCAAGCCTTCGGCGATCAGCGCGCCCAATTCGGCCAGCTCGCCGCTGGCGGGCTCGAAGCCGCGCAGCGGAATCGCCAGCGCATCGGCAAAGGTCCAACGCTTGGCAGCAACCCCGCCGACCAGGTGCGCCACCTGCACCTCCACCTGCTCGGCGCCCACGCGGTTGCGCCACAGAAAGCGGCCGTTGGCCAGGTTGGCTGCATAGCGACGCGCCAGCTCGCCGAAGCCCTGCGCCTGCTTGTAGCCGGCCACGGTAGCGAGCAGCTTCTCGCGATACGCCGCGTCGTTGCAGGCCGATGGCGTGCCGGCGCCGCCCAGTACGCGCAGCGTGAAGCGCACGCGCAGGGTGTCGGCTTCGGCCGGCAGCGTGGCCACGTCTACGGTCTGCAGGTTCGGGCTCTGGATCGCCGCGTCGAGCTTGGCGGGGTCCTGATTCGTGGCCTTCAGGCGGTTGGAAATGGTGCCGCGCACCGACTTCTCGCGCAGGCCGATGGGTGCCCAGGGCGCGGCAACGGTATCGCCGCGCGCGGCCCACAGGCCGGCGTGCATCAATGCGTCCGATGGGTCGAGCTTGCGCTCGAAGGCGAGGACGGACGCGGTCTTGAGAGGGTTGGTAGCCATGATGAAGATTCCTTGAATGTCAGAGTGGGGCGGGGGCGGCCAGCGGGCTGCCAAAGTCGTTGACGCAGCGGTACAGGCCGCTGGTCGGGTCGTGATGCGCATGCCAGAGCAGGTCGGTCGGCGC
>JANOVJ010000445.1:0-7136 GCA_031417295.1 bacterium
TGCAACCAATTTCAGCAGCAAGCGTATACCAACCAATGAGGTTATAAAACCCCGACAAATAAGATGGACAAATATCTGGCTCTTTGTATTAATTTTTATCGTCGCCGGATTTTTAAGCGAAACAGCAAGAAAGCAAAACTAGATGCGGCGGTAGAACGCCAGGCTCTGCTGCGACAGCGCGATGTTGATCGGGGTCGAGAACTGTTGGCGGATCGAGCTGGCAGAAAGTGCACTCGAAGCCCGCGCGTAAGTGGGATCGCGTTCGAGCACAGTCGCTGCGATGCCATGGTCGCGCGCCAGGAAGCACGCCGCCGCAGCGCCCATCACGCCGCCGCCGACGATGACGATACGGGGGTGCGCCTTGTCTCGCGCTTCGAGGTGAGCGGCCCGAGTTCGTCTTGACATCAGCGCGCGCGGCGCACGCGCAGCAACTCGTCCAGGATCAGCAAGCCCGCGCCGACCGTGATCGCGCTGTCGGCAATGTTGAACGACGGGAAGTACCAGCCGGCGTAGTGGACCTGGATGAAATCGACCACGTAGCCGTGCAGCAACCGGTCGATCACGTTGCCCACCGCGCCGCCGAGGATCAGCGACAACGCCCAGCCGAACAGCCGCTGCCCACCGTGCTGGCGCAGCATCCAGACGATGAAGACAGCCGCCACCGCGCCCAGGCCGACGAAGAACCAGCGCTGCCAGCCCGACGCACCCGCCAGGAAGCTGAACGCCGCGCCGGTGTTGTGGACGCGCACCACGTTGAAGAACGAGGTGACGGTGCGGCTGTCGCCGAGCTCGAAGTCGCCCAGGATCAGCGTCTTCGTGAACTGGTCGAACAAGATGATGGCCAGCGCGATGCCGAGCCAGGGCAGCAGGCCGGAGCCGGACTGTCGGCTCGCCATCAGGCCACCGTGCGGACTTCGCCCGCGCCGTACAGATTGCTCGTGCAGCGGCCGCAGATCGTCGGGTGTGCTGGGTCGTGGCCCACATCGTCGCGGTAGTGCCAGCAACGGGCGCACTTGGCGGCACTCGACGGCGTGACTTCGACGGCCAGCGCCGGGCCCTCGGCAAGCAGGGCCTGTGAGGTGATGGTGACGAAGCGCAAGTCGTCGCCGAGCGAGGCGAGCAGGGCGTGATCGGCCGCATTCGCCGTGATCCGCACGTTGGCCTGCAGCGACGAGCCGACGTGGCCCGCGGCGCGCAAGGCTTCGATCTCCTTGTTCGCCATGTCGCGCACCTCGCGGATGCGCGCCCACTTGCCGAGCAAGGCTGCGTCAGGCGCCGCGAACGTCCAGTACGTCTGCGTGAAGATCGAAGGCGACGCGCCCGGCGCGAACACCGGCCACGCCTCTTCGGCGGTGAAGCTGAGGAACGGCGCCATCCAGCGCAGCATCGCGTGCGTGATGTGCCACAGCGCGGTCTGCGCCGAGCGGCGCGCGTGGGAGTTCGGCGCCGTCGTGTACAGCCTGTCCTTCAGGATGTCGAGGTAGAACGCGCCCAGGTCTTCGCTGCAGAACACCTGCAGCTTGGCCACCACCGGGTGGAATTCGTAGACCTCGTAGTGGGCGAGTGTTTCGGCCTGGAACTGCGCCGCGCGCGCGAGCGCCCAGCGATCGATCTCCAGCATCTCGGCCAGCGGCACCGCGTCGGTCGCAGCGTCGAAGTCGCTCGTGTTGGCAAGCAGGAAGCGCAGCGTGTTGCGGATGCGCCGGTACCCATCGACCACCCGCGCGAGGATCTTGGCGTCGATGCTCAAGTCACCCGAGTAGTCGGTGGCCGCGCACCACAAGCGGATGATCTCGGCGCCGTACTTTTCGGCCGATTCGGCCAGCGGCATGTAGTTGCCGAGGCTCTTGCTCATCTTGCGGCCCGCGCCATCGACCGTGAAGCCGTGCGTCAGCAGGCCGCGGTAGGGCGCGCGGCCTTCGATCGCGCAGGCGATCAGCAGCGACGAATGGAACCAGCCGCGGTGCTGGTCGTGGCCTTCGAGGTAGAGGTCGGCCTCGGGGCCGGCGTCCTCGCGCGCATCGCCGGGGTGGCTGCCTGTTGTCGGATTGAGCACGTGGAAAAAGGTGGAGCCGGAGTCGAACCAGACGTCGAGGATGTCGTTGCTCTTGGTGTAGTGCGCCGCGCCTTCCGCGCCGAGCACGTCTTCGGCCGTGAGCCGCGACCACGCTTCCACGCCGCCCTGCTCGACGATCGCGGCGGCGCGGTCGATCAGCGCCATCGTGTCGGGGTGCAAGTCGCCCGTGTCCTTGTGCAGGAAGAACGGCAGCGGCACGCCCCAGTTGCGCTGCCGGCTGATGCACCAGTCGGGCCGGTTGGCGATCATGTCGTGAAGCCGCGTCCTGGCGTTTGCCGGATAGAAACGGGTCTGCTCGATCGCGGCGAGGGCGGTCTGGCGCAGGGTCTTGGCTGGTGGGCTGGTAGCAAACACCCCAACACCTTCATCCATCCGCACGAACCACTGCGCCGCGGCGCGGTAGATCACCGGCGTCTTGTGGCGCCAGCAGTGCGGGTAGCTGTGCAGCATGTCGGCGCTGGCGAACAGGCGGTCACTCTGCGCCAGCACTTCGATGATGCGCGGCCCGGCCTTCCAGATGTTCATGCCACCGAACAGCGGCAGCTCGGCGGCGTAGTGGCCGTCGCCTTGCACCGGGTTCAGGATGTCATCCACCGCGAGGCCATGCGCGCGGCAGGAGTTGAAGTCTTCCACGCCGTAGGCGGGCGCCGAGTGGACGAGACCGGTGCCGTCGTCGGCGGTCGCGTAGTCGGCCAGGTAGACCGGACTGAGCCGGTCGTAGCCGGGGTCCACCGCCGCGAGCGGGTGGTGGAAGTTCAGCCCGGCCAGCGCCGCGCCCTTGGCCGTGGCGACGACGCTGCCTTCGAGGCCGTAGCGCGCGAGGCACTGCTCGACCAGCGCCGAGGCCAGCAGCAGCAGGCCACGCCGCGTATCGACCAGCGCGTAGTCGAGGTCCGGGTTGAGGTTCAACGCCTGGTTCGCCGGCAGCGTCCACGCGGTCGTGGTCCAGATCACCGCGAACGCGGGCTTGGCCAGCGTTGCCAGGCCGAACGCCGCGGCGAGCTTGTCGGGCTCGGCTGCGAGAAAGCCCACGTCGAGGGTTTGCGATTTCTTGTCGGCGTACTCGATCTCGAAATCGGCCAGCGGCGAGCCGCAGTCGAAGCACCAGTAGACGGGTTTCAAACCACGGTAGACGAAGCCGCGCTCGACGATCCGCTTGAACGCGCGGATCTCGTTCGCCTCGTTGCCGAAGTTCATCGTCAGGTACGGATGCGCCCAGTCGCCGAGCACGCCCACACGCTTGAAGTCGGCCCGCTGCTGGTCGATCTGCTCGGTCGCGTAGGCGCGGCTCTTGGCCTGCACCTCGGCCCGGCTCAGCTTGCGGCCGAAGGTCTTCTCGATCTGGATCTCGATCGGCAGGCCGTGGCAGTCCCAGCCCGGCACGTAGCGTGCGTCGAAGCCGGCCAGTTGGCGCGCCTTGACGATCATGTCCTTCAGGATCTTGTTCGCTGCGTGGCCCACGTGCAGCGCGCCGTTGGCATACGGCGGCCCGTCATGGAGCACGAACCGCGGGGCGCCGTGGCGGGCTTCGCGCAACCGCTTGTAGATGCCTTGCTCGTCCCACGCCTTGACCCAGCCCGGCTCGCGCTTGGGCAGGTCGCCGCGCATCGGGAACGGCGTGTCGGGCAGGTTCAGGGTCGAGCGGTGGTCGGTCGCGGTGGCGGTGGAAGGCTGGTCGGCCATGACGGTTCCTAGCGGGCGGTGGGCATCGGCTCAAGCCGGGGCCGTTTCAAGAGGGGGCGCGACGGCGTGATCGCGCTGGTTCGGTGGCCGGGCGGAGCCGGCAGCGGATCAAATTCGATCGCGCGTGGTCTGGCGGCACTGCGCCGCGTGCGCGGCCAAGAAGGCGCGCGCGTCGGTCACGTCTTGCCGTATCGCGGCGGTGAGTGCAGGCAGCCCGTCGTAGCGGGCTTCGTCGCGAAGTTTGTGCAGCAGTTCCACCCGGGCGAGTTTACCGTAGCCCCCTTCGGCGCCGAGTACTTCAGGCCATTCGAGGCAATGGACTTCGAGCAGCACCCGGCCCGAATCATCGACCGTCGGGCGCACGCCCAGGCTGGCCACGCCGGGCAGCGGCTCGCTGGCCAGGCCGAAGGTCTGGACCACGTAGATGCCCATCGCGGCCGGGCGCGCGTGCGGGAAGCGCAGGTTCAGGGTGCGGAACCCGTCGTCCTGGCCCGGCGCGCTGCGGCCGAGATCGCGCCCGAGCTTGCGGCCGTGCGTCACGTGACCGCTGATGCTGTAGGGCCGGCCGAGCAGGCTCGCGGCGAGCGCCATGTGGCCGGCCGCCAGCGCCTCGCGCACGGCCGAGCTGCTGACGCGCAGGCCATGCACCTCGTAGCTGTTCATCCGCGCCACGTCGAAGCCCTGGGCCTGACCGGCGGCGTCGAGCATGGCGTAGTCGCCAGCGCGCTTGGCGCCAAAGCGGAAATCGTCGCCGACCAGCACATAGCGCGCGCCGAGGCCGGCCACCAGCATGTCGTCGATGAAGGCCTGCGGCGACTGGCTGGCGAATGCGGCGTCGAAGCGGGCCACGACCACCTGATCGACGCCGCAACGCTCGAGTTCGCTCAGCTTGTCGCGCAGCGTGGCGATGCGCGCCGGCGCGAGCTCGGGCTTGCCGGCGAGGCGGGCGAAGAAGTCGCGCGGGTGCGGCTCGAAGGTCAGCGCGCAAGTCGGCAGGCCGCGGTGCCGGGCTTCGGAACTGAGCAGTGCCAGCATCGCCTGGTGGCCGCGGTGCACGCCGTCGAAATTGCCGATGGTCAGCGCGCAGGCGCTTGCAATGCCGGGATGGTGGACGCCGCGGAAAACCTGCATCCGCGAATTATGGGCTGTGCCTAGTTCAGCTCGGGCGCCCCGCCGGGCTGGCGCAGCCGGCGATAGATCAGCCCGCGCGACACGCCCAATTCACGCGCCGCGCGCGACACGTTGCCCTGGCAGGCCGCCAGCGTGCGGTCGATCAGGTGCCGGTTGGCTTCGTGCAGCGAGGCCTCGGCGACCCGTGCCGGTGGCTCGGGCTCGGCGGCTTCAGCCCGCGCCGGTGGGGCTGTCATCGCCGACCTTCCGGCGGCGTCTGGCACCCGGGGGTTCGGCAGCGCCAGCGCCGCCGCCCTGACAGGCCCGTCGTGTGCCTGCAGTTGCGCCTGCAGGCACAGCATCAGGCCGTTCGGCACACAGCGCATGGCGACGCCGCCGTGATGCGCGACGGCCTGCAACTGGGCCAGGTCGAGGCCGAACGCCTGCTCTGCCGTGGCGCCGCGCAACTGCTCGCGCGGCGCGGCCAGCAGGCTCGCACCGGCGGCGTTGATCCAGGCTACGCGGCCCGTGCCGTCCACCGCCGCCAGGCCCTCGAAGGGTGTGTTCAGCAGCGAGGCGGTGGCCTGGAAGCGCAGCAGCACATGCTCGCGCGACTGGGCGCTGAGCAGGCGGTTCTCGATCGCCGTGGCGTACAGCCGCACCACCGACGCGGCGTCGAAGCGAAACGGCTGGCCCTCGCAAGATACGTCGAGCACGCCGACCAGCTCGCCCCGGGTGTCGCGGATGGGCGCGGCGGCGCAGTACATCACCTGCGTCAGGTCGAAATAGTGTTCGGCACCCTGGACCACGCAGCTCTGCCCCGACAGCGCCACCACGCCTGGCGCGGTGGTGCCGACGCAGGCTTCCGCCAGGTCGACGCCGACCCTGCCCGCCAGCCACATCAGTGCACCGTCCTTGCGCTCGGTGTGGGTGGCGTGCACGACCACGCCGTGGGCGTCGGTCAGGATTGCCTTGCAGGCGGTGCCGGCGAGTGTGGTTTCGAGTTGCCCGAGATCGCCCTGTGCCGCCGCGAGCAGCGGCCGGTTGCGCGCCAGCGTGGCGCTGATGCGGCTCTTCGTGACCGGCTCGAAGGCGATCCGCTCGACCGGCCGGCGCTGCGATTGCAGGCAGCGCGTCCACGACTGGATCACCGTGTCGGAAACGAGCCCGGTCGGGCGCACGCCCTCTTCGAAGAAACGCTGCCGCGCCAGCCCGACGCGCTGCGCCGGCGTGGCGAAGAACACGTTGGACGGAATCCGGGCCGGGACATCGAAGTCGGCGCGATTCACTGACTGCTTGCTGGACATGGCGGGCGGATCCGAAAGTGATGCCCCATTGTGCTGAAGCGCGACACATCGGGTCTAGGGAAAGTACCCGATTGGGCTGGGGCGTTGCTCGGGGGTAAGGTCTCTGCGCGAGTTTCTGTGGCCTTGCGCACGTCCGTGCGGAATGCTGAACACAACCGAGGAGACAAGATGAAGCAATGGTCCCTGAGAGCCCTGCTGGGCTTGGCCCTGGCGACGGGCTGCGGCGCGGGTGGCGCGCAAACGCTGGCCGATCTGCGCAACGACGCCACCAACACCAGCAACGTCGCGACCTACGGCATGGGCTGGAGCCAGCAGCGCTACTCGCCGCTGAAGCAGGTCTCGACCGCCAACGTCAAGAAGCTGGTGCCGGTGTGGAACGTCAGCCTCGACAACTCGGCCAACGCGTCGAGCCAGCCGCTGGTGATCGGCGACACGATGTACGTCGCCACCCATACCCACACCCTGGCCATCGACATGGCCACGGGGCGGCAGAAGTGGAAGTCGCCGATCGAGGTGCCGGCCGACGTGGCCGGCTACCTGTGCTGCGGCATTCACAGCCGGGGTTTCGCGGCCCTGGACGGCGTGCTCTACCGGACCACGGTTGACGCCCACGTGATGGCGATCTCGATGGCCGATGGCAAGACGGTCTGGAAGAAGCAGGCCGCCGACTACAAGCAGGGCTACAGCATGACGCACGCGCCGCTGATTGCCGGCGGTGTGCTCATCACCGGCATCTCCGGCGGCGAATACGGCACGCGCGGTTTCATCGACGGCTGGGATCTGAAAACCGGCGAAAAGAAGTGGCACCGCTTCACCACCGCCGCCCCGAACGAAAAGGGCGGCGACACCTGGAAGCCCGGCATGTTCGAAAAGGGCGGCGCGCCCACCTGGCTGACCGGCAGCTACGACCCCGAGCTCGATCTCGTTTACTGGGGCACCGGCAACGGCGGCCCGTGGCC
>JANOVJ010000446.1:0-12942 GCA_031417295.1 bacterium
GCTGATCACGCCCGAGGAAATCAAGATCGGCATCATGCCGGGCCATATCCACCGCAAAGGCCGGATCGGCGTCGTCAGCCGCTCGGGCACGCTCACCTATGAAGCGGTGGGGCAACTCACCGACATCGGCCTGGGCCAGTCGAGTGCGGTGGGCATTGGCGGCGACCCGATCAACGGGTTGAAGCACATCGACATCATGAAACTCTTCAACGACGATCCCGAAACCGACGCCGTGATCATGATCGGCGAGATCGGCGGCCCCGACGAAGCCGACGCGGCGCTGTGGTGCAAGGCGAACATGACCAAGCCCATCGTCGGCTTCATCGCCGGCGTGACCGCGCCGCCGGGCAAGCGCATGGGCCATGCCGGCGCGCTGATCTCGGGCGGCGCCGACACGGCCGACGCCAAGCTCGCCGTGATGGAAGCGTGCGGCTTCACCGTGACCCGCAACCCGTCGGAAATGGGCAAGCTGCTCAAGGCCTTGCTGTAGCCCGCCGCCGGGCCGCAACATGGCGGGAGCGCAGCGCCTCTCGGGGGCAGGCGCGAAGCGACTGGGGGCACCCCAGCAGCTTGCTGGGCCGTCCCACGGCCCGGGTTCGTGAAACTACGCACGTCGGCGAGCGAGCCGCCTCGTACAGTCAAGCGCAGAGGCGCGATGCCGCCCATTGACGGAGACCGAGGATGACTTTCACAACCCCTGAGTTCTGGATCGCGCTGATGCAGATCATCGGCGTGAACATCGTCCTCTCGGGCGACAACGCGGTCGTCATTGCCCTGGCCGCGCGCGGGCTCCCGCCCGAGCAGCAGAAGCGCGCCATCGCCTGGGGCAGCGGCGCTGCGGTGGTGATGCGTATCGGGCTGACCATCGTTGCGGTCGAGCTGCTGCGCCTGCCCTACCTCAAGCTCGTCGGCGCGGCGCTGCTGCTGTGGATCGCCGTCCAGTTGCTGGTTCCCGGACACGAGGAAGACGGCCACGGCAAGACCGTGACCAGCCTCGGCGCGGCGATCAAGACGATCCTGCTCGCCGACCTGGTGATGAGCCTGGACAACGTGATCGCCGTCGCCGCGGCGGCCAAGGGCAACACGGTGCTGTTGGTCATCGGCCTGGCGGTGTCGATCCCGATGGTGATCTTCGCCAGCCGCCTGCTGCTCACGCTGATGGACAAGTTCCCCGTCATCATCACCCTGGGCGCGGCGCTGCTGGGCTGGGTGGCGGGCGACATGGCGGTGACCGACCCGGTGGACAAGCCGTGGGTCGATGCGAACGCAGCGTTCCTGCACTGGGGCTTGCCGCTGGTCTGCGCGATCGGCGTGGTGGTGGTCGGCAAGTGGTTGGCCGCGCGCAAGCTCGCCGCGCGCAACGCGGCGCGGCCCGCCGTGGCGCCGCCGGTCGTGGCGGCCGGGCATCTGGCCGGCCAACTGCGGCGTGTCTTGCTGGCGGTCGACGGTTCCGAAGGCGCGGCGATTGCGGTTCGCCACTTGCTGACGCTGCGCGGCGAGCTGCGCGAACCGGGCGCACTTGACGTGCATCTGGTCAGCGTGCAACGCCCGGTCTCCGGCGATGTCAGCCGCTTCGTCGGCGGCCAAACGCTCGACGACTATCACCGCGAGCGCAGCGAGAGCGCGTTCGTTCCCGCGCGCGCGCTGCTCAGCGCTGCCGGCGTCGAACACCAGGAGCATCGGCGCGTCGGCGACCCCGGTGCCAGCATCGCCGATGTGGCGCGCGAACAGAGCTGCGACCTGATCGTCATGGGGACACGCGGGCTCGGCACGCACACCGCCGCGCTGATCGGCTCGGTGGCGCAAGCCACGATCGAGCATTCGAGCGTGCCGGTGCTGCTGGTGAAGTAGCCGTCACGAGGCCGGTGGAGCAGTTCGGGCCGTACCTCGCCGAGCGCCGGATCGGCCAAGGGGCCACCGGCGCGGTCTACCTCGCGCGCGACCCCCGCACCGGCCTCACGCTAGCGATCAAGACGTTTGCGCTCGGCAGCGCGTTCGACCCCGAGGCACTGGCCGAGGCGCGGCAGCGCTTTGCGCGCGAAGCCCAGGCGGCGGGCCGCCTGAAGCACCGCGGGATCGTGGCCATTCTCGATACCGGCGAGCAGAGCGGCCTGGCCTGGATCGCGATGGAGCACCTGCCGGGGCGCGATCTCAGCCACCACGTGGCCCAAGGCATGCTGCTGCCGGTGCCCACCGTGGCGCGCATCGGCGCGCGGGTGGCCGAGGCGCTGGCCTGTGCCCACCGCCAGGGCGTGGTTCATCGCGACGTGAAGCCGGCCAACCTGGTGGTCGATCTGGCGGCCGACAGCATCAAGCTGACCGACTTCGGCATCGCCCACCTCGGCGACGCCCAGCGCACCCGCACCGGCCTGCTGCTCGGCACGCCGGCTTACATGTCGCCCGAGCAGATCGCCGGGCAGCAACTCGACGGGCGCAGCGACCTTTACTCGCTCGGCGTCACCCTGTTCCAACTGCTCTGCGGCCGCCTGCCGCACCCGGCCGAGTCGATGGCGGCGCAAATGAGGCAGATTGCCCAGCAGCCCGCGCCCGACCTCCGCAGCCTGCGGCCGGAACTGCCGGCGGCGCTGGCCGAGACGGTGGCGCAGGCGCTCGAAAAGCGGCCCGAATCGCGCCCCGCCGACGGCGACCGCATGGCCGCGGCGCTGCGGGCGATCGACGCTCCGTCAGCGGCGGCCGAGCCGGCCTGAACGGCGGCCGCGGCGCCGGTTCTGGCGTCGTGGTCGCGCCATTCGTGCATTCCTCACGGACCGAACCAAGGCACAATCCGAGCGACTGAAACACGCCCCGTTCCCGCCCGCCATGACCCTTGAATTCTTCAGCACGACCGACACCGGGCGGGCGCGCAACAACAACGAGGATTCAGTGGCCGTTCACGAAGGCGCGCGGCTGCTCGCACTGGCCGACGGCATGGGTGGCTACAACGCTGGCGAAGTGGCCAGCAGCATGGTCACCTCGTTCATCAAGAGCGAGCTCGGGCGCTGGCTCGAAGAGGCCTCCGACAACGCGACCGACGCCGAAGTGCGGCGCGCCATGGACATCTGCGTCGACAACGCCAACCGGGCGATCTTCAACGCCGCCAACTCGAACCCGCAGTACGCCGGCATGGGCACCACGCTGGTGGTGGCGGTGTTTCGCGCCGGGCGGCTGTTGCTCGGCCATGTGGGCGACTCGCGTGCCTACCGGCTGCGCGGCGGGCGGCTGGTGCAGGTCACGCACGACCATTCGTTGCTGCAGGAGCAGATCGACGCCGGGCTGATCACCGCCGAGCAGGCGGCGTTCTCGTCGAACAAGAACCTGGTGACGCGCGCGGTCGGGGTCGAAGACACGGTGCTGCTGGAAACGCATGTGCACGAGGTGATGCCGGGCGACATCTACCTATTGTGCTCAGACGGCCTGTCGGACATGCTGGACGATGAGAGCATCGGCCAGTTGATGCATGCGCAGGAATCGCTGCCGGCGGCCGGCGCGGCGCTCGTCGACGCGGCCAACGACGCCGGCGGCAAAGATAACATCGCGGTCATTCTGGCCCGGGTGAGCGGCGGCGTCGCCACGCATCCGGTGGCGCGCTCCTGGTGGCCGTTTCGGCGCTAGCGAGCCTGCGCCAGGGCCGGCTGCAAACGCCGTACCACAAGACATTGGAAGCATCGGGGGGAAGCATGGGCAAGCTGGTCGTATCGCTGGACGGGGTGGTGATCAAGGAGGTGCAGATCACCAAGGACAAGACGACGCTTGGGCGGCGCCCCTACAACGACATCGTGATCGACAACCTGGCCGTCAGCGGCGAGCACGCGGTGCTGCAGATGGTGGGCGCCGATGTCTTCATCGAAGACCTGAACAGCACCAACGGCACCTACATCAACGGCAAGGCGATCAAGAAGCAACTGCTGACGCACAACGACACGGTCGAGATCGGCAAGTACAAGATCAAGTACCTGGTCGACGAGGGCACCGACTACGAGCGCACGCTGATCCTGAAGCCGGGCGCTGTACTGCCCCTGGCCGCGGCGGCGGCGGCGCCAGCCCCGTCCAATTTTGGCGGGCTGTCCGCCGCCAGCCCGGCGGCGCTGATCAAGGTCTTGAACGGCGCCGCGGCCGGGCGTGAAGTCAACCTGACCAAGGTCGTCACCACGGTCGGCAAGCCGGGCGTGCAGGTGGCCTCGATCACCAAGCGACCGACCGGCTATGTTTTTGCCCACGTCGAGGGCGCCGTGCGCCCAACGGTCAACGGCAACCCGCTGGTCGGCGAAACCGTGCCGCTGCGCAATGGCGACGTGATCGAACTCGCCGGCACGCAAATGCAGTTCGTTCAGGCCTGATGACGACCCCAAGACGCCTGCGGCGTCGCCCTCCGGGGGGATCTCAGCCCTGTTGAGGCGGCCCGGCGAGTCTCTGAGCCGGCCCACAGGCGCCCGCCGCTGCGCGTGAAGCAAGTCACGCGCCTTCGCATGGGCTCGCGGCGGGCGGGCGTGGGCACCACCCAAACGCGACTTCGGCCGCTTGCAATGCCTGCCCAGGGGCGGCACTATGCGGGCGGCGTCGGGCTGAAACGGCCGGCCGCAACGCAGCCCCTGCCCCCACCACCCATCGCTCCGCCGTTGCCCGGCGTGCCGACCCTCAGCGACCGCCGATGACCCACCCCTGGGCCTCCCGCCCGCCCTTTTTCGCGCAGCTCCCGCTTCGGCCCCGTCGGCCGCAGCAGCCGCCATGCTGATCCGAGTGCTGGGCTGTTCCGGCGCCATTGCCGCCGGCTGCAAGACCACCGCCTTCCTGATCGGCGACGACGTGCTGGTCGATGCCGGCACCGGCGTGGGTGATCTCACGCTGGCCGAACTGGCGCGCATCGACCACATCCTCATCAGCCACTCGCACCTCGACCACGTGCTGTCGATCGGCCTCCTCGCCGACAGCGTGATCCGCCCACGCGAAGCGGCGGGCCGGCCGCCGGTGCAGGTGCACGCCCTTGCGCCCACGCTGGCCGCGTTGCGCGCGCACATCTTCAACGGCGTGATCTGGCCCGACTTCACGCGCCTGCCCAGCGCCGAGCGCCCGGTGCTCGAACTGGTGCCGATCGAGCACGGCCAGCGCCTGCTGCTCGGTGGCACGGCGATCGAGGTGCTGAGTGCCAGCCACACCGTGCCGGCCTGCGGCTTTGCAATTGAAGGCCCGAACGGCTGGTGGGTGTACACCGGAGACACCGGCCCCAACCCGGCCCTGTGGCAGCGCCTGCGCGAGCTGAAGGTCGCGCACCTGGTGATCGAAACCGCGTTCAGCGACGACGAGCACGCGCTTGCGCGCATCAGCCGCCACCTCTGCCCTGCCGTGCTCGGCCACGAACTAGCGCAATTCGGCGGCCCGCTGAACGCCTGCGTGGACGTGCACATCACCCACATCAAGCCCGGCGAAATGGAGGCCGTGATGGCCCAGATCGCGCTGCTGGCCACGCCGCACCGGGTGCAGCCGCTGGTGGCCGGGCAGGCGATGCGGCTGGGGTGAAGCCGGAGCCTTGAGGCAGTCGACCAGAGCATGTACATTTGGACGTACAAACAACTGGAGAGGCCCTCATGCAAGAAGCGACCTTTTCCGACCTGCGCAGCCACGCCCGGCACTACTTCGACCTTGTCGAATCGGGCGAAGTCGTTCGCGTGCTGCGTAATGGCCGCCCGATCGCCGAGATTCACCCGATCGCGTCGAACCCGCCGTCGTGGAAGCAGCGCCCGGCCCGGCCGTTGACGATCGGCGGCAAAGAAATCGGCCGCCTGATCGTCGAGGAGCGCCGAGGCTGATGCGCGTTTTCTTCGACTCGTCGGCCTTTGCCAAGCGCTACATCGACGAGTCCGGCACCGAGCAGGTGTTGCGCTGGTGCGAGCGCGCCGATGCGTTGGTGCTGGCTGTGATTGCCTTGCCGGAGATGATTTCGGCGTTTTGCCGCCTGCAACGGGAAGGGCGGTTGACGCCCGCCGAGTACCGGCAGATCAAGCAGGACTTGATGGCCGACCTGGCCGATGCCTCGCTTTGCGACACCACACCAGAGTTGCTGCAGCGCGCCGTGCAGGCGCTCGAAGCCCACACCCTGCGCGGCATGGATGCGATCCACATCGGCGCGGCACAGGTGGCTGAAGTCGATGTGTTCGTATCGGCCGACGCGCGCCAATGCACTGCGGCAAGGGCCGCCGGTTTGCACGTGGTGGCGCTGTAGTCGCGCGCACTCGCGCCGTCTGGGCGACGCATCTTTCCCGAAGCGGGCGGCACTCGCGCCGCTCAGCGCCCGTCCAGCGCCCAGTCCTCGATCTGCAACGCGGGCACGCGCTCGAACTCACGCGTGTTGTGCGTGACCAGCGTCAGCCCTTCGCTGCGGGCATGGGCGGCAATGTGCAGGTCGTTCACTCCGATCGGCGCGCCCAAGCGCTCCAGCGCCGCGCGAATGGCGCCATAGTGCTGCGCGGCCCGCGGCAGGTACGGCAGCACTTCCAGGCGGCTGCAAAAGTCCTCTACCACCGCAAGATTGGCGGCAGGCTTGCTGCTCTTTTCCGCGCCATGCAGCAGTTCGGCCAGCGTGATGGCCGAGATCGCCATCCCGTCGGCGTGCTGGTTGAACTGTTGCAGCGCTTGCGGCGGGCGGCGCTTGATCGTGTAGATCACGATCTTCGTGTCGAGCAGGTAGCGCAACACCGATCAAAACCCTTCGCGCCCAGCTTGCTCTTGCGATGCCCGCTCGGCCATGAAATCGTCGCTGGTTACCGCGCCGTCAAGGAAGAAGCTGTCCCACGCGTGCCCAGCCGGTGAAATGATCCGCTCCTGCCCGCGCACCCGCACATCGACACGCTTCACATCGGGCGGCAAGCGCACATCGGCCGGCAAACGGACGGCCTGCGTGCGGTTGCTGATGAAAACGGTGCTGGCAGTCATGATGATGCGGGCTTCTCTCGATGGTGTGTCCGTCGAGCACATCAATGACCCGTTCGCTGAAGTTCAGCGAACCTTCGCTCGACGCGGGTCCGCCAGCGCCGAGTGACGCAAACCGTCGCTTACTGGCCGCCCGACGCCAATCGAACTTGCCGGAGGTGACCGTTTGTGTCGGTCGGCGGGAAGAAGTCACGCCGCAGAGGCCTGAATGGCCTGGCATGGCCTCTGCATTCATTGGGCTCGCATCCCAACCCACACACTCTCAGGAGCTTCACCATGAAACGAGTCCAAAAAGGTTTCACCCTCATCGAATTGATGATCGTCGTCGCGATCATCGGCATCTTGGCCGCGGTGGCGCTGCCGGCGTACCAGAACTACATCAAGCGCGCGGCGTACAGCGAAGTGATCAGCGGCATGGAGCCGTTCAAGATCGGGATCACCGAATGCTTCCAGTCGACCAACGACATCACCAAGTGCGGCACGGCCGGCACGGAAGGCATTCCTTCGGCGCTGTCCGGCAAGACGACGGGTGCGTTGAATGCAATTTCCGTCAGTGGCAGCGGTGTGATTCTCGCCACGCCGAACGACAAGTTCAAGGGCATTCTGGCGGCAGAAACCTGCACGTTCACGCCGACTGCGACGGGCGAAATTCTGTCGTGGGCGTACGGGGGTGGGTGCGTCACGGCCGGCTACGCCAAGAACTGACGCTGCACTGGCTGGCTCGATCGACGCAAGTCGGCTTGCCAGCACTCTTCTCGTCGCGATGCGGGCACCTTCGGGTGCCCGCAGTCGTTGCCGGCCCCGAATGCCCCGCGCCGCGCCATCCGAGGGCAGGCGACCGCCGATGATCGCCCCCCAGGCCGACCCGCCACCTGCCTTCATGCCCTCAACGAGTTTCGTTCCCGGCCCCCGGCCGCTCAAGGCAGCGCTCGCCGTGGCCAGCCTGGCGCTGGTCGCGCCTTCGCTGCTGACGGTCGGCTCGCTGCCACTGCCGAGCCTGCCGACCGACGTGCTGGCGATCGTCGGCTGGGGCGTGTGGATCGCCCTCGTCGGCGTTCGCACGCAGGCGCACGGCCGGGCGGCACTGGCCGAACCCGGCCTCAAGGCGATGCTCTGGCTGCTCGCGGTGCTGGCCCTGGCGGCGCTGGGCAGCGCGGTCCTCGCCGCCGGCCCGCCGCGAATGATCGCGCGCCAGGTCGGCACGCTGGCCGCCGCCGCAGCGACCTTGCTGGCCGGTGCACGAGCGATGCAGCGCAGCGAGGGCGGCGTGTTGCAGCATCCCGAACTGCTGCAGGCGCTGTTGCTGGCCGTGCTGCTGGCGGGCAGCCTCAACGCGGCGCTCGCGGTGCTGCAGTACGTGGACCCCGGCAGCGCCTGGGTGCCGCTGAACCCCGACGGCCGCGCGGTGGGCCACCTGCGCCAACCCAACCACCTGGCGACCCAGCTCTTGTGGGCGCTGCTCGCGCTGGCGGCGCTGCGTCAACTCGGCCGCTTCCCCGCCTGGCTGTTCGGCGCGCTCGGCGTGCTGCTGCTGGTCGCGCTGGCGATGACCGGTTCCCGCACCGGCGCGCTCGCCTGCCTGCTGCCCGCGTTGTGGGGGCTGTGCGACCGCCGCCTGTCGCGCTCGACACGGGCCGCGCTCATCGCCGCGCCGCTGCTGCTCGCGCTGTGCTGGTGGGCCGTGTCGCTGTTCCCGCCCGAAGTCCATCCCGGCCTCGGCGGCAGTGCCTTGCTCAACCGGGCCGATCTGAGCAGCTCGCGCTGGGGCTTGTGGCAGCAGTCGCTGCGGCTCGTGGCGCAGAACCCGCTGCTCGGCGTCGGCTGGGGCCAGTTCGCGTTCGCCTGGACGCTGACGCCGATGGCGCCGATGGTACGCAGCCCGTTCGAGACCTTCACCCACAGCCACAACCTGCTGCTGCAATGGGCGGTGGAACTGGGCCTGCCGCTGGCGATCGCGCTCACGGCGCTGCTCGGCTTTGCGCTGTGGCGCGCGCTCGCACTTGCCCGCCGCGCCAGCGGCGCCGAAGCCACGGTGCGCAGCGCGGCGCTGGCGATGCTGGCGGTGGTGCTGCTGCACAGCCTGCTCGAATATCCGCTCTGGCATGCCAACTTCCTGCTGCCCACGGCCTGCCTGTTCGGGCTGGCCCTCGGCAAAGGTGCGGGGCCCGCGCCGCGGCGCTGGGCCAAGCTGCCGCCCACGCTGGCCGGCGGCCTGATCGCCCTCGCCGCGTTGGCCGCGCTCTACGACTACCTGCCTGTGGCCAACGTCTACGCCCCGCCGCAAGACGGCCTGTCGGACGAGGCGCGCCGCGCCCTCGCCCGCCAATCGGTGCTGTTCGGCCAGTTCGGCGACCGGTTCGCCGGGACCATGGCGCGCAGCGGCGAGCGCCGCCTGGAACCGTACCGCGAGATCGTGTTCGAGCACCTCGATCTTCAGTTGCTCAAGTCGTGGGCCCTGGCCCAGGCCGAGACCGGCCACATCGACCACGCGCGCTACCTGGCGGCGCGGCTGAAGGAGTTCGACCGCCCGTCGGTGCACCAGTTCTTCGAGGTCTGCGCTACGCCGCAGGGCGCGGCCGCCTTTCAGTGCACCCCGCCGCCGCCGGGGTTGGGGTTTCGCGATTTCAGGTGACGCGGGGTGGGCCAGCCGTCGCCCGCGACGAATTAATATCGGTTTCGGAGTTGCGCCATGGACAACAGCATCGACAAACTCATCATCGAGCACCTTAAGGGGCTGCGCTCGGAAGTGCAGACGCTTCGGCTCGAGATGCACTCGGAGTTCCGGGACGTCAAGCAGCGCCTGGCGAGTGTCGAGACGACCATCGTTGCTTCGAAGCACGAAGTAGCAGACATCCGGGGCGACTACGTTCGGCAGCAGGTCAGTATCGACAGCCTGCTCGAGCGCATTCAGCGCATCGAGCGGCGTCTCGAACTGTCGTAGCGCGCTGGGGTTCGGCCGCCCGGTCGGCCTGTCCGCCTGGTAAGGCGTTGCACCCGAACCGGCGCTTGCGCTGTCGCATCGTGGATAGCGCCGGGATGATCTTCAAGCAGCCGAACCGCCGCGCCCAGGCCCCACAATCCGCCCTCGCGCCCACACCGCTGCTGCCTCATGCCCGATTCCGGCCCCGTCCCGGCCCCCGCCTTCGACCGTTTGGCGGATGTGCCCGCCACACCCCCCGCCGCCTGGATTTCGGCCGCCTGCATCGCGGTGGCCTTCCCTACGCTGCTGGCGTTCAACGTGCCACCGTCGGCGACCTTTCTCAACCAGGCCGCGGCGTTCATCGGCTGGGGCTTCTGGGCGCTGCTGCTCGCGGCCTCGGGCATCACGCTGAGTGGGCGCCATGGCAACGGCCTGGGCGCCTTGCTGGCGGCGCTGGCGTTGCTGGCCGGGGCCGCCGCGGCCGCGCCGCTCTGGGCCGGCTTGCCCTGGTCGCTGGCGCTGTCGGCGCTGGGCACTCTGGCCGCGGCGGGGTTGCTGGTTGTCATGGGCGCAGCGCTGATGCGTGCTGGCCAGGGGCCGGCGGCGTTCCACGCGCTGTGCATCGCGCTGGTGGTGGCTGGCGCGGCCGGTGCCATGATCGGCGTGGTTCAGGTGTTCGCCCCGCAGTGGGCCGACGGCGACCTGATCGCCCAGATTTCGGGTGGCCGCGCCGCCGGCAACCTGCGCCAGCCGAACCACCTGAGCAGCCTGCTGCTGTGGTCGCTGGTGGCGTGGGTCTGGCTCGCCGAGCGCGGGCGCATCGGGCGCCTGGCCGCGTCGGCGCTCGGGGCGCTGCTGCTGGCCGGCATTGTGCTCAGCGCGTCGCGCACCGGGATGCTCGGCGTGCTCATGCTCGGCGCCTGGGGCCTGCTCGACCGGCGCCTGTCGCGCCGCACGCGCGTGTTGCTGATGGCGTTGCCGATCGTGTTTGCGCTGCTGTGGGGCGGGCTGGCGGCCTGGGCTCATCACAGCCAGCAGGTCTTCGGCGGCGATGCCCAATTGGCCAAGGGCGACATCTCGAGCTCGCGCTTCGCGATCTGGTCGAACACCTTGGCCCTGATTGCGAGCCACCCGTGGTTCGGCGTCGGCTGGGGCGAGTTCAACTTCGCCTGGTCGCTCACGCCGTTCCCGGACCGGCCGGTGGCCTTCTTCGACCACACCCACAACCTGGCATTGCAGTTCGCGGTCGAGCTCGGCCTGCCGCTGGCGGCGCTGGTGCTGGCGCTGCTCGGCTGGGCGCTGTGGCGGGCGTTTCGGGCCGGGTTTGGCGCCGGGGCCCGCGCCGAGCCCGAGCCGGCGGAGGCTGCCACCCCCGACGCGACCGACGCTGCCACCCGCCTCACGCTGCGTGCTGCGTTCCTGATGGTGCTGATGATGGCCGTGCACAGCCAGCTCGAGTACCCGCTGTGGTACGCCCACTTCCTGCTGCCCACGGCGTTCGCCTTCGGGCTGTGCCTGGGGAGCCCGGCGCTGCCGAACGCAGCGGCCCGGCGAGCGCCGATGGGCAGGAGCGGGGCGTTCATCGGCGCCGCGCTGCTCTTGCTGGGCGGCGGCCTGGCGCTCTACGACTACAGCCGCGTCGTCGCCATCTTCGCGCCGGGCGCCAACGCGCCGCCGCTGGTCGAGCGCATCGCCAGCGGCCAGCGAAGCTGGTTCTTCAGCCACCACGCCGACTACGCCGCCGTCACCACCGCCGAGCACGTGCCCGACCCGGCGCAGGCCTTCGCCCGCGTGCCGCACTACCTGCTCGACAGCCGGCTGATGATGGCCTGGGCGCGCTCGCTGGAAGAAGCCGGCCAGCACGACGCGGCGCGCCACGTGGCGGCGCGGCTCTACGAGTTCCACAACGAGCAGGCCGAGCCGTTCTTCGAGGTCTGCGAGCTGCTGCCCGAAGACGCCGGTGCCGCGGCGCCGTTCCAGTGCCAGGCGCCGACCCGACCGTTCAGGTACGAAGACTTCAGGTGACAGATGCAGTTTTCTTACAATACAGTGATCGATAAACTGAAGGTAAGACAATGAACGCTGCGGCCACGCTCTCGAGCAAGTTTCAAATCTCCATTCCCAAGGCGGTGCGTGACGAGCAACGCTGGCTGGCGGGGCAGGAGTTCGTGTTCATCCCCAAAGGCAAGGGCGTGTTGCTGATGCCGGTGCCTGAACTGGCCCAGCTCGCGGGGCTCGCCAAGGGGGCGAAGACGGGCGACGTGCGCGACCGCAAAGACCGCTACTGATGCGCCTGGTCGACACCTCGGTCTGGATCGAGTGGCTGGTGGGCGGCCCGCTGGCGCGCAGCCTGACCAAGGAATTCCCGGATCGGGCGGATTGCATCGTGCCGACGATCGTGCAAATCGAACTCGCGAAGTGGCTGCAGCGCGAGGCCGGTGAAGACGAGGCCGATCGGGTGATCGCCTACACCCAGAAGTGCGTCGTGGTGCCGCTGGACACGCCGATCGCGCTGCGTGCCGCTGAACTGCACCGCCAGTACAAGCTCGCCACGGCCGATGCGATCGTCTACGCCACGGCGCAGACGCACGGCGCCGACCTGCTGACCTGCGATGCGCACTTCGCCAAGCTGCCGGCGGTGCGTTACTTCAGGAAGACCGCCTAGTTCGCGGCCCGCCGTTCAGGTCGCGCCGGCCCAACTGCCCGACTTCCCGCCATGCTTTTCCAGCACCCGCACGTCGCCCATCACCATCCCGCGGTCGGCGGCCTTGCACATGTCGTAGATGGTCAGCAGGCCGATCTGCACCGCCGTGAGTGCCTCCATCTCGACCCCGGTGCGGCCGAGCGTCTCCACCTGCGCCGTGCAGCGCACGCCGCTTTGCGCGCGGTCGATCTCGAAGCTCACTGCCACGCGCGTGATCGGCAGCGGGTGGCACAGTGGGATCAGCTCGCTGGTCCGCTTGGCGGCCTGGATCGCGGCGATGCGGGCCACGCCCAGCACGTCGCCCTTCTTCGCGCTGCCGCTCTCGATCAGCGCCAGCGTCGCCGGCAGCATCCGGATCACGCCGCTGGCGCGGGCAACGCGGTGGGTCTCGGCC
>JANOVJ010000447.1:0-4459 GCA_031417295.1 bacterium
ATCGTGCAGGTTCTTCACCAGTGGCGACTGCAGGCCTTCGCGGCCCTTGGCCAGGTCATTGACCTTGATCCACGCCAGGCCCTTGGTGCCGAGATCAGCCGCGGCGAGATCGACGCCTACACCGAGTTCGTGAAGATCTACGGCGCCAAGGGCCTGGCGTGGATCAAGGTCAATGACCTGGCCAAGGGCCGCGAAGGCCTGCAGTCGCCGCTGGTGAAGAACCTGCACGACGCGGCGCTGGCCGAAATCCTGAAGCGCAGCGGCGCGCAGAACGGCGACCTGCTGTTCTTCGGCGCCGACAAGGCGCGCGTTGTCAACGACGCCATCGGCGCGTTGCGCGTGAAAGTCGGCCACAGCGATTTCGGCAAGGCACACGGGCTCGTGCAAGGCGACTGGGAGCCGCTGTGGGTCACCGACTTCCCGATGTTCGAATACGACGAAGCCGCGCAACGCTGGAACGCGGTGCACCACCCGTTCACGTCGCCCAAAGACGGCCACGAAGACTGGCTCGAAACCGACCCTGGCCGTTGCATCTCGAAAGCCTACGACGTGGTGCTGAACGGGCTCGAACTCGGCGGTGGCTCGGTACGGATTCACCGCGCGGAGGTGCAGAGCAAGGTCTTCCGCGCGCTCAAGATCGAGGCCGAAGAAGCCCAGGCCAAGTTCGGTTTCCTGCTCGACGCGCTGCGCTACGGCGCACCGCCGCACGGGGGCATTGCGATCGGCCTCGACCGCTTCGTGATGCTGATGACGGGCGCCGAATCGCTGCGCGACGTGATCGCCTTCCCGAAGACTCAGCGCGCGCAGTGCCTGCTGACGCATGCGCCGAGCCCGGTCGATGAGAAGCAGCTGCGCGAGCTGCACATCCGGCTGAGGAATACGCAGGCCGTTGTCTGAGCCCCTGAGCCCTTGCGCCCGTCTCCAAGCCGCCGGACCCGCGAAGGGGTTCCGGGCCGGCTTGGGGCAGCCCGGCACCGGCTCGGGCAGAATCGTTGCGAGCATGGCAATGAACCCCGAGCCGAAACCCCGCAAGATCCCGCAGTCGGTGCTGGTGGTCATCCACACACCGGCGCTCGACGTGTTGCTGATCGAGCGCGCCGACCATGCCGGCTTCTGGCAAAGCGTGACCGGCTCGAAAGACAGCGCCGACGAGCCTGTCGACGTCACCGCGATTCGCGAAGTGGCTGAAGAAACCGGCATCGTCATTGGCGGCGAGGGCGTGCCTGCAGCCGCGCTGCGCGACTGGGGTCTGCGCAACGTCTACGACATCTACCCGCAGTGGCAGCACCGCTACGCGCTGGGCGTGACGCGCAACACCGAACACGTGTTCGGCCTCACGGTGCCGCGCGACATTGCCATCACGCTCGCCCCGCGCGAGCACCTGCGCCACCAGTGGCTGCCCTGGCGCGAAGCGGCGGACCGCTGCTTTTCGCCCTCCAATGCCGAGGCGATCCTGCAGTTGCCCCGCTTTGCGGCATGAGCACTCCGCGCGGCCGCCCGAAGGAGTGCGCGCTCCCGCTTGGCGGGACCGGCCGCAGGCCTTAGGGTGTACCAATGACCGCGGCGCGCTCGACCGAGCACCCGAGCCACCTGCTGCGCGTGGCCACCTACAACATCCACAAGGGTGTGCGCGGGCTCGGCCCGAGAAAGCGGCTGGAGATCCACAACCTCGGCCTCGGCATCGAAGCGCTCGACGCCGACCTGGTGTTCCTGCAGGAAGTGCGCAGCTTCCACCACCGCGAGGCGCAGCAGTTCCAGCGCACCTCGTTCGGCTGGCCCGAGCAGCCGCAGGCCGAGTTCCTGGCCCCCGAAGGCTACGCGGTGGCCTACCGCACCAACGCCATCACGCGCAACGGCGAGCACGGCAATGCGCTGCTGTCGCGCTGGCCGCTGGGCGATATCGGCCACCACGACGTGTCGGACCACCGCTTCGAGCAGCGCGGCCTGCTCCATGTGCCGGTGCTGTGGAACGGCCTCACGGTGCACACCATCGTCGCCCACCTCGGCCTGATGCATGCCGGCCGGGTGCGCCAGGTCGATCGGATCGCTACCTTCATCGCCGCCGAGGTGCCGCCCGGCGAGCCGCTGGTGGTGGCCGGCGACTTCAACGACTGGGGCGAAAAGCTCGACGCGCCGATGCGCGCAATGGGCCTGCAACGCGCGCTGCCACCGGGGCCGGGCGCGCCGGTTCCGCGCACCTTCCCGTCGCGCGTGCCGCTGTTCTCGCTCGACCGCATCTACACCCGCGGCTTCGTGTGCCGGGCCATGCTGGTGCCGCGCGGCCCGGTCTGGACACGCATGTCCGACCACCTACCGCTGCTGGCTGAACTGGAGCCGGCTTGAGCGCGAACCGGCCGGCATTGGCGATGGCTCCCGCTGGCGCGACCGTGTTCGACCGGGCGCCGACCGCCCAGCCGGTCTATACCGGCAACAACGAAATCACCCTGCTGCGCGGCGGCGAGGCGCTGTTCCCGGCGATGTGCCAGGCCATCGCCGCCGCGCGGCGCGAGGTCTGGCTCGCCAGCTACATCTTCCATGACGACCCGGCTGCGCAGACCGTGGTTGCGGCACTGGTGGCCGCGGCGCGGCGCGGGCTGCGGGTCAGCGTGGTCGTCGACGGCTTCGGCGTCGACGACACCTGGCCCGCGTTGCAGGCGCAGCTCGTTGCCGGCGGCCTGCATGTGGTGGTGTTCCGCCCGTTGCACCGCTGGTGGAACTGGCTGCAGCCGGGGCAGTTGCGCCGGCTGCACCACAAGCTCTGTGTCGTCGATGGCCATGTTGCCTTCGTTGGCGGCATCAACCTGATCGACGACCACCTCGACCTGCGCCACGGCTGGAGCGAGGCGCCGCGGCTCGACTTCGCCGTCCGCGTGCGCGGCCCGCTCGCGCTCGCCGCGCAGCGCACCGCGCGGGCGCTGTGGATGCGCGCCCGCTTTGGCCAGGCCTGGCGCGAAGAGGTGCGCGCGCTGGCAAGCAGCGCGCGGCCGCTGGCACGCGCACGGCGGCTGATCGGCCGGCTGCGCAGCAGCGGCCCGCTGCCCGCCGCAGCCGACGCCGACCCGCGGCCGATGCGTGCCGCCTTCCTGGTGCGCGACAACTTTCGCCAGCGGCGCAGCATCGAGCGCAGCTACGTCGAGGCGATCCGCCACGCCAGGCAGCAGGTCGATATCGTCTCGGCCTACTTCTACCCCGACCGGACGATCCGCCGCGCGCTGCGCGACGCGGCGCGGCGCGGCGTGCGCGTGCGCCTGCTGTTGCAAGGCCGCTGGGACTACCGCCTGGCCGAGCTCGCCGCCTACGCGCTGTACGACGAGATGCTGGCCAACGGCGTGCAGGTGTTTGAGTACACGGCCGCGTTCCTCCACGCCAAGGTGGCCGTGATCGACGACGATTGGGCCACCGTGGGCAGCTCCAACATCGACCCGCTGTCGCTGCTGCTCAACCTGGAGGCCAACGTGGTGGTGCGCGACGCCGGCTTCGCGGCCGGCCTGCGGCGCGAGTTCGAGCTGGCGCTCGGTGGCGCGGTCGCCGTCACTGCGGAAAGCGTCAGCAGCGGCCCACGGCAGTTGTTCCGGCGCGGGTTCGTGGCCTGGTGCGCGCGGATTTATCTCAGAGTGGCAGGCGCAGCCGGGCGCTATTGAACGTGGATTCGGCGAACGACCTGATCGTCGAGCGCCCCGAGGGCCTGTACTGCCCGCCGGGTGATTTTTACATCGACCCGTGGCTGCCTGTCGATCGCGCCGTCATCACCCATGCCCACGCCGATCACGCGCGGCGCGGGCATGCGCACTATCTGGCTTCGGCCGCAGGCGCGGGGGTGCTGCGGGCAAGGCTGGGCGACATCACTTTGCAGACGCTCGCCTACGGCGAGCGCGTGGTTCACCACGGCGTGACCGTGTCGCTGCACCCTGCCGGGCACGTGCTGGGTTCGGCCCAGGTGCGGGTGGAGCACCAGGGCGAGGTCTGGGTCGCTTCCGGGGACTACAAGGTCGAAGCCGATGGCACCTGCGACCCCTTCGAGCCAGTGCGCTGCCACACCTTCATCACCGAGTCCACCTTCGGCCTGCCGTTTTATCGCTGGCCCACGCAGGCGCAGCTGTTTGCCGACATCAACCAGTGGTGGCGCACCAACGCGGCAGCCGGGCGTGCGTCGGTGCTGTTTTGTTATGCGTTCGGCAAGGCGCAGCGTGTGCTCAGCGGGGTGGATGCGAGCATTGGTCCGCTCATCGTGCATGGCGCGGTCGAGCCGCTGAACCAGGTCTACCGTGATGCCGGGGTGGCGCTGCCGCCGACACGGCTGGTCAGTGAGGGCCTGTCGCCCGCGATGGTCAGCCAGTCGCTGGTCCTGGCCCCGCCGTCGGCGTCGGGTACGCCGTGGATGAAGCGTTTTGGCCCCTATTCCGATGCATTTGCCAGCGGCTGGATGCTGCTGCGTGGCGCGCGGCGGCGGCGCGGGGTG
>JANOVJ010000448.1:0-13891 GCA_031417295.1 bacterium
CTTGCGCATCGGGCTGCCGAAAGAGTTCTTTCCGGCTGCGCTCGCGGCGGATGTCGATGGCGCGGTGCGCGCGGCACTGCGGCAGTTCGAGCAACTTGGCGCGACGCTGATCGACGTGAGCCTGCCGCGCACCGAACTCTCGATCCCGGTCTACTACATCATCGCGCCGGCCGAGGCGAGCTCGAACCTGAGCCGCTTCGACGGCGTGCGCTTCGGCCACCGCGCGGCGCAGTACGGCGACCTGATGGACATGTACAAGAAGAGCCGCGCCGAAGGCTTTGGTGCCGAGGTGAAACGGCGCATCATGATCGGCACCTACGTGCTCAGCCACGGCTACTACGACGCCTACTACCTGCAGGCGCAAAAGCTGCGCCGCATGATCGCCGACGACTTTCAGGCCTGCTTCCGCGAGTGCGACGTGATCGCCGGGCCGGTGGCGCCGAGCGTGGCGTGGAAGCTCGGCGAGAAGAGCGCCGACCCGGTGGCGGCCTACCTGGCCGACATCTTCACCTTGCCGGCCAGCCTGGCCGGCCTGCCCGGCATGAGCCTGCCGGCCGGCTTTGGCGAGGGCGGCATGCCGGTCGGCCTGCAATTGATCGGCAACTACTTCGAGGAAGGTGCGCTGTTGCATGCCGCGCATGCCTTTCAGCAGGCCACCGATTGGCACCTGCGCGTGCCGGCAGGGTTCTGACGATGAACGTGAAGCCCCCGCTGATCCGCGGCTACGAAGTCGTCATCGGCCTCGAAACGCACGCCCAGCTTTCCACCGCGAGCAAGATTTTCAGCGGCTCGTCAACACGCTTCGGCGCGGCGCCGAACACCCAGGCCTCGCCGGTCGATCTGGCCTTGCCCGGCACGCTGCCGGTGATGAACCGCGGTGCCGTCGAGCGGGCGATCCGCTTCGGCCTGGCCGTGGGCGCGACCGTTGCGCCGCAGTCGATCTTCGCGCGCAAGAACTACTTCTATCCCGACCTGCCCAAGGGCTACCAGATCAGCCAGTACGAGACGCCGGTGGTGCAGGGCGGCACGGTCGAGTTCCATGTCGGCGACGCGAAGCACAAGGTCAACCTGACGCGCGCGCACCTGGAAGAAGACGCCGGCAAGTCGCTGCATGAAGACTATGCCGGCCAGACCGGTATCGACTTGAACCGCGCCGGCACGCCGCTGCTGGAGATCGTGACCGAGCCCGACATGCGCTCGAGCGCCGAGGCGGTGGAGTACGCCCGCGCGCTGCACGCGCTGGTGGTGTGGCTGGCCATCTGCGACGGCAACATGCAGGAAGGCTCGTTTCGCTGCGACGCCAATGTGTCGGTGCGCCGGCCGGGCGCGCCGTATGGCACGCGGCGCGAGATCAAGAACCTGAACAGCTTCAAGTTCATGCAGCAGGCGATCGACTACGAAATCCAGTGGCAGATCGACCTGCTCGAAGACGGCGGCGCAGTGCAACAGGCGACCGTGCTTTTCGACGCCGACAGCGGCGAGACGCGCGCGATGCGCAGCAAGGAAGACGCCCACGACTACCGCTATTTTCCGGACCCCGACCTGCCGCCGCTGCTGATCGCGCCAGAGTGGGTTGCCGAGGTGCGGGCCGCCATGCCCGAGTTGCCGCGGGCGATGGCCGAGCGCTTCCAGAAAGACTACGGGCTGCCGGCGGATGACGCGGCAATGATGACGCAGAGCCTGGGCACAGGCGCGTTCTTCGAGGCCACGGCCAAGGCTTGCGGCGCCCCCAAGCTGGCCGCCAACTGGCTGATGGGCGAGGTTTCGCGGCGCCTCAACGCCGAAGCCCGCACGCTGGAAGACAGCCCCGTCGGCGCCGCCGCGCTGGGCAGCTTGATCGTACGCATCGTCGATGGCACGATCTCCAACAACGGCGCCCGGCAGGTGTTCGATGCGTTGTGGTCGGGCGACACGGACGGGGTCGATGCGCTGATCGACCGGCTTAACCTGAAGCAGCTCTCCGACACCGGCGAACTCGAACGCATCCTCGCTGAGGTGCTGGCCGCGAACCCGAAGTCGGTCGAGGAGTTCCGCGCCGGCAAGGACAAGGCCTTCAACGCGCTCGTTGGCCAAGCGATGAAGGCGAGCCGGGGCAAGGCCAATCCGGCGCAGGTCAACGAGCTGCTGAAGAAGTTGCTCGGCTGAGGCTCGCGGCACCGCCGCCTGCGCGAACATGAGTTTCAGGCGGGCAGCCGCAGCGCCACCTGCTTTCGCCGCTGCACCCGACGCTACTTCGTGACGGTCGTCGAGGCTGCCTTGCGCGGCGCCGACGCGGCCGCCGGTGCCTGAGCCACCGCCAGCACGCCCATCGAACCCGGCTGCGCGCCGCCCCAGAGCCGCCTCAAGCGCTCAAGCTCCACGTCGAACAGGCTGTTGATGCGCACCACCTCGGTCTGCTGGTTCTGCACCAGCGTGCGCTGCGCTTCGACCGACGCATCGTTGGCGTCGAGCGCCTGGCGGAGCTTGGCGGGCAATTGCTTGTCGGGATAGAACTCGGCCTCGTCGAGCAGCGGCTTCCGCTCGACCGCGAGCAACTTCAGCCGCTCTTCAGACGTGCGAACCGCCTTGCGCACATCGTCGAGCGCCGCCTCGCGGGCCTTGCGGTGCGCGGCTTCGTTGGGGAAGCGCAGCATCAGGTTGCGGTCGCGGCGCACTGCGTCTTGCTGCGCGGCGCGCTCGGCGGCGGCGCGGCGCGCGGCCAGCTCGGCTTCGGCGCTCTCGTCGGCGGTGGGCGTGGGCGGCACGACCTTGCGCACCGAGCCGTCGGCGTTGAGGATCTTCTGGTCGCGGTTGGCGCACTCGGCGATCGGCCGGTCGGAGGTGAGCTTCTTGCCGCTCGCGTCAACGCAAGAATAGATCGGTGCAGCGGCCGCCCAGGCGTCGCCCGCCAGCGGCGCCATCAGGCACAGCAGCAGTCCGAATCCGGTGGCGCCGTTCTTTCGCATTCACACCCCGTAGCGTTGGCGGTAGCCGGCCACGGGCGCAAGGTGCGCGGCCAGGGCCGGGTCGAGGTTCGACTGTAAGTACTGCAGCAGGTCGGCAAGGGTCGCAATTGCGGCGACTTTCAGGCCCAGTTTCTGCTCGACGAACTGCACCGCCGACCACGCCGCATCGCGCCCGTCTTCGGTGGCTTTCTCCTGCCGGTCGAGGGCGATCGCCACCGCGCATGGAATGCCGCCCGCGGCTTCGATCATCGCGATCGACTCGCGCACCGAGGTGCCGGCCGAGATCACGTCATCGACGATCAGCACCCGCCCGGCGACGGGCGCGCCGACCAGCGTGCCGCCCTCGCCGTGGTCTTTCGCCTCCTTGCGGTTGTAGGCGTAGGGCACGTTGCGGCCGAGCCGCGCGAGTTCGATCGCCACCGCTGCGGCGAGGGTGATGCCCTTGTAGGCGGGGCCGAACAGCATGTCGAATTCGACGCCGGAGGCGAGCAGACGCCGCGCATAGAATTCCGCCAGCCGGCCGAGCTTGGCGCCGTCGTCGAACAGGCCGGCGTTGAAGAAGTACGGCGAGAGCCGGCCCGCCTTGGTCTTGAATTCGCCGAAGCGCAGCACCCCGGCATCGACCGAGAACTTCACGAAATCGAGCGCCAGGGCGTCGCCGGATGCGGGCGCGATCGGGGCAACATTCATCGACAAGGAATCCTGTGTTTCGACTCGTCACCCTGAACCTGAACGGCATCCGCTCGGCAGCGAACAAGGGCTGGGTCCCGTGGGTCGAGTCGCTTGGCGCGGATTGTATGGGCGTGCAAGAGGTCAAGGCCCAGGCGGCGGACGTAAGCAATCGCTTCGAAGTCGTGGCGGGAATGCAGGGCCATTTTCACTTCGCCGAGAAGAAGGGTTACTCGGGCGTGGGCTTGTACGCGCGCAAGAAGCCGTCGGCGGTGATCAGCGGCATCGGCAACGCCGAGTTCGACGCCGAAGGGCGCTGGGTCGAGGCGCGGTTCGACACCGCGAAGCGCAAGTTCAGCGTCATCAGTTGCTACTTCCCCAGCGGGTCGAGCGGGCCGGAACGGCAACTCGCCAAGTTCCGCTTCCTCGCGCTGATGGCGCCGCAGCTGCTGCGGCTGAAGGCCGAGCGCGAGTTCATCCTCGTCGGCGACATCAACATCGCGCACAAGGAAATCGACTTGCGGAACTGGCGCAGCAACCAGAAGAACAGCGGCTTCCTGCCCGAAGAGCGGGCGTGGATGACGCATGCGCTCGACGAGCTGGGGTTGGTGGACGTGTTCCGCACGCTGAACCCGCACCCGGACCAGTACACCTGGTGGAGCAACCGCGGCCAGGCCTGGGCCAACAACGTGGGCTGGCGGCTCGACTACCACCTGGCGACGCCGGGCATCGCGGTCAAGGCGCGGCGCGAACACATCTTCCTGGAGCAGCGTTTCAGCGACCATGCGCCGCTGGTGATTGACTACGATTTCAAGCTTTGACGGTTCGTCCCGGAAAGGTCAGGCGCTCGCCGCAGGCTCGCCGCCAAAGTGGGCCCAGAACTCGTCGCGCGCGTTGCTGCGCGGGAATGGGGCCGCGGGCACCGGCACCTCGAGAAAACGACAGAGCGGTTCCCATCCGTCGGCCGGGGTGAACACCAGCAGGCGGTCGGCCGGGACGGTGTCGCGCACCTGCTGGTTGTTGCGGCGATAGGCCGCGATGGCGCTGTCGCGGTCCATGCGCCCCCCAAAGGTGCCTTGGACAAGGATGCCGTCCATCGTCTCGCGAAGCTCGGCGATCGGGGGCGGCAGCGCGATCGTGGTGCGCTGGTCGAAGAACTTGCCGATCGTGCCGCCGAAGCTGGCCCACCACTCGTCTTCGGGGCGTTCGGTATGCAGCACCTTCGATTCCGGGAATGCAGCAACGAGCTGCGGCCAGACCGCAGCACCCGGAAAGTCCACCTGCGCGGTGTAGCCGTCGAACACCTCGGCCCAGTTCACCTTCTGGCCGGCCAGGAGGGCCTTCCAGTAGGCGGGCTGGGCCGGGTTGTGCATCACCTCGACCATGTGATGGCAGGGGCCGAAGCCGAGCTGTTCGAGCGCCAGCTTGGTGGACATGGTGCCGGTGCGGCCGAAGCCGGTGCCGACGATCTTGAGGGTCATCGCCTTTCCTTTCAGGAACTGCGCAACTCGCAGGGGGACAGGCAGATGGAAGCTTCGCCGGCCGGGGAGGACCCGTCGTGCGCGGCCCGTGATCCGTGGTCCGTGACCGCGGGATGACGGTATCAGGTTGCTCGCCGCGACTGCGGGAGAATCCACGGCGCACCGACTCTTGCCCATTCTCTCTTGAACCGACCCCGCCATGACCGAAGCCACGCCGCTGCCCCCGATCCCCGACCACCTCAGCACCGACCCGCGCAGCCCGCATCACATCGCGGCCGTGTTCGAGCAGGACGTTGGCATTCGCCTCAACGGCAAGGAGCGCTTCGACGTGGCCGAGTACTGCCTTAGCGAAGGCTGGGTCAAGGTGCCTTCGGGCAAGTCGCTGGACCGCAAGGGCCAGCCCTTGCTGATCAAGTTGAAGGGCACGGTGGAGGCGTTCTACCGCTGAAGGGGTGTGGGCGGCGCTACATTCTGCGCACTGCAAAACGCCGAGGAGACAGCGATGAGAACGTATGCCCCTGCGCTGATCCCGCTGGCAACCGCAGCGCTGCTGGCGGCCTGCGCCACCCCGCCCGCCGGCACCGACGCACGCACGGCCACGATCCAGCGCACCGCGAATGGCGTGCCGCACATCAGCGCGCCCGACGCCGAAACGCTGGCCTACGCGATGGCCTATGCCTACGCGCAAGACAACGTGTGCATGACGGCGAACCAACTCGTCACCGTGCGCGGCGAGCGCTCGCGCTACTTCGGCGGCGCGACGCCGGGCCTGCTGGCGCGGCGCATGTTCCCGAACGAACAGATCGACCTCTTCATCGCCGCGCACATGGACGACGCCGCGCTTGAGCGCGCCTGGGCGGGCGCGCGCGCGGAGTCGCAGGCCTTAGCGCGCGGCACGGTGGCCGGCTACAACCGCTACCTGGCTGACCAGGCCGGCAAGCTGCCGGCCGCCTGCGACGGCCAGCCCTGGGTGCGCCCAATGACGCTGGCTGAATTCCGCCGCCAGGGCGAGCTCACCGCCGTGCAGGCCGCCACCGCCGCGCTGGCCGATGCCGTGCTCGGCGCCAAGCCGCCCGCGCCCACCGCAGCGCTGGCCGCGCCGGTCGATCTGGCCGATGCCGCTGCCGCGCTGGCTGTGCCCGTCGATTTGGCCGACGCCGCTGCCGCGATGCGCGAAGCCGGCCTGCTGGATGCTCCGCTCGGCTCCAACGCCTGGGCCTTCGGCCGGGACACGACCGCCAACGGCAGCGGCCTGCTGCTCGGCAACCCGCACTTTCCGTGGGCGGGCGTGAACCGGTTCTGGCAGGTCCACCTGACCATTCCTGGCAGCCTCGACGTGATGGGCGTGGGCATCGGCAGCTTCCCCGGCGTGACGATCGGCTTCAACAAGGACGTGGCCTGGTCGCACACCGTCTCCACCGGCAAGCGCTTCACGCTGCACGAGCTGACGCTGGTGGCGGGCGACCCGACGAGCTATGTCGTCGATGGCCAGCCGGTCAAGATGACTTCGAGAACCGTGAGCGCGCAGGTGCCCGCCGCCGACGGCACCACGCAAGCGAAGACCCAAACCGTCTGGGCCACCCGCTGGGGCCCGGTGGTGGTGGTGCCGCGCGCCGGCCTGGCCTGGACCGACAAGCTCGCCTACGCGCTGAAGGATGCCAACCTCGGCAACGTGCGCGCCACCGACAGCGCGCTCGGCTTCGGCCGCGCGCGCAACGTGCAGGAGGTGCGCGACGCGATGAAGAACATCGGCACGCCCTGGGTCAACACGCTGGCGGTAGACAGGCAGGGCAACGCGCTCTACGCCGACGTCTCGGTCGTGCCCGATGTCGATGCCGAGCAGTTGCAGCGCTGCGCGCCGAGCAAGCCCGCGGCGGCCCTGCTCGCAGGCGCCGGGCTGGTGGTGCTCGACGGCTCGAAGAGCGCGTGCGACTGGCGCCGCGACCCGGCCTCGCCGGTGCCCGGGCTGATCCCGATCGGCCGCATGCCGACCACGGTGCGGACCGACTGGGTGCACAACAGCAACGACAGCTACGTCTACACGAACCCGCAGCAAACGTGGAGCGGCATCTCGCCGCTGGTCGGTGACGCGAACCTGTCGCGCCCGCGCACCCGCGCCGACCTGACCGAGATCCCGGCGCTGCTGGCGCAGGGCAAGGTCACGCCCGAGGCGGTGCAGAAGCAATTGTTCGGCAACCGCAACTTCATGGCCGGCGCGGTGCTGCCCGATCTGCTGGCGGCTTGCGCAAGCCAGCCGACGCCAAGTGTGGAAATCTAGGACGGCTGCGCCGCGCTCCGTGCGTGGGACCGCACGAACAACCTCGACGCGCGCGGCGCGCATCTGTTCCGCGAGTTCTGGCGCACGGCGCGGCTGATTCCGAATGTCTATCGCGCGCCGTTCGACGTGGCTCAGCCCGTGGTCACGCCGGGCGGCCTGAAGATGGACGATCCGACCGTGGCCGCCAAGGTCTGGGAATCGCTGACTCTGGCGGTGACGAACGTGCGCGCGGCCGGCTTCGCGCTCGACGCCACCCTCGGCAGCGTGCAGCGCCCGTTGATCACCGTGCTGCCGATCCCGCTGCACGGTGGCGACGAGTTCGAGGGCGTGCTCAACAACCTCGGAAACCAGTTCGCCCCCGGCATCGGCCCCAAGGGCCTGCTGATCGACTACGGCACCAGCTACGTGCAGACCGTGACCTTCGACGCCCGCGGGCCGGTGGCGCAGGGCCTTCTGACTTACGGCCAATCGACCGACCCGGCCTCGCCGCACGCGACCGATCAGCTCTGGCTGTTCTCGCGCAAGGAATGGCCGCTGCTGCCTTTCCACCCCGACGACGTGGCCAAGGCGCGCGTCGGCGAGGTGCTGCGGCTCACGCGGCCCTGACGGAGGCCGGAGCCCGGCCGGCGGGGCCTGGCCGGCACACGGCGACGCCGGCCGGCATTCGACGAGTGCGTGACAAGCGCGCCGCTCCGGCCTAGATTCCGCAGGCCCGCCGGAGACCCGAATGCCCCGACCCACAGCGCAGAGTGCGCCGAACGCGCCGACCCAGCCCGACCCGACGCCGGCCGACGAAGCCGCGCTGCGCAGCCTGTTCGTGCAAGAGCAGGCCCTGCTCGCCGCGCGCCGCCGGCTCGCGCTGCCGCGCCCCGAGGGCGAAACCGGCGACGGCGAAGCCAACGATTCGCGCCTGGCGCTGCCCCGCGTCGGATTGGCGATTTCCGGCGGTGGCGTGCGCAGCGCGACCTTCGGCCTCGGCCTGCTGCGTGGGCTGGCCCAACAAGGCCTGCTCGGCCGCATCGACTACCTGTCGACCGTTTCCGGGGGCGGCTTCATCGGCGCCTTGTTCGGCCGCATGGTCGCCGCGCTCGGCATCGGCCCGGCGCAGGCGGTGCTGGCGCGGGCCACCTCGCCCGCGCTCGACTGGCTGCGCCGCAACGGGCGCTACCTCACGCCGGCCGGCTCGCGCGACATCGGCATCGCGGTCGTGACGTACCTGCGGGCGATCATCGTCATCCACGGCGAGAGCGCGCTGGCATGCCTGCCGTTCGTGCTGCTGGTCGTCACGCCGCACCTGCTGCTGCAGGGCATCACCACCTTCGATCCCGGCGCCTGGGCGAACTGGCACACGCTGTGGTGGCCGCTCGCGCTGCTGGCGTGGCTGCTCGGCGCCCCGGGCGCGATGACGGCCTATTGGGTCGCGCGCGACACGCCCGACCCGAACCTCGTGCGCCCGCCGATGCCGTGGCGCGACCGCGTATTCCTGGTGGTATTTGCGTTGGTGGTGCTGCTCGCCAGCGCGACCGCAGCGCACAACCTGACGTGGGCCGCCATCGCCGCCGGCCAGAGCTACGCCTTGCTCGTGATCGGCGCCAACGTCGGCTTGTGGTCGTGCCTGGCCGGCCTGATCTACACGCCGGTCCGGCTGCGTGCCTCGGCCGAGAAGCGGGCCCTGGCGGTGGCGCGCCTGCGCAACGGGTTGACGCGGGCGCTGCGCGTCATCAGCCTCGGCGCGGCCGCGATGGCGCTGGTCGGCGCGCTCGACGTGACGAGCTGGTGGCTGCTCGAAGCCTTGCAGAGCGGCGAGAACTGGGTCTGGGGCGGCGTCGGGCTGGGTGGCCTGGGCGTGGTGCTGATGCGCACGCTGGTGCAGCCGCTGCAGCAACTGGCCGAGCAGGCCAAGGCCGGTGCCTCGCCCGACCTGGGACCCAAGCTGCTGAACGCGGCCGGGTTGCTCGGCATGGTGGCGCTGCTGCTGGCCTGGTTGGTTCTGGTGCAGTGGCTGCTGTTCGCCCCCGAGCCGCTGGCTGCCGTGCGCGACTACTCGCCCGGCCTGCGCGCACTCGGCCTGGTGCTGATTGCCGCGCTCTGGTGGGGCCTGCTGGCGCGCAACGAGCAGATGGCCAACGCGTCGTCGCTGCACAGTTTTTACCGCGCCCGGCTGACCCGCGCCTACCTGGCGGTGGGCAACCCGGCGCGCGGCATCCTGGCCGATTCGGCGGAGCCCACGCACACCGACGTGACCGAGGTCGTGCCGGGCGACGACCTCGACCTGCGCGACTACCGCCCCGAAGCCCAGGGCGGCCCGATCCACCTCGTCAACGCGTGCCTGAACCAGACCCGCGACGACGCCTCGGGCCTGTACAACGCCGACCGCAAGGGCACGCTCGTCACCGCCACGGCGCGCGCGTTCGAGGTCGGCCCGCGCGAGGCCGTGGCGCTGGGCGCGGGCGAAGCCGGCATCGCCGAGGCGGGCGACGTGGGCACGCTCGGGCGCTGGGTCGCGGTGTCGGGCGCGGCGGCGTCGCCGGGGGCGGGCTCTTACACCTCGGCCGGCTGGGCGCTGCTGCTGTTCTTCCTGGGCATCCGCCTCGGCTACTGGGCGCGGGCCCCAAAGGCGCCGGCCGGCGGCTGGCCGGTGGGCATGCTGAACCGCTGGCGCCGGGCCGCCAAACCGCTGATGCTGTGGAGCGAGGTCGCAGCCTCGTTCCACGGCCGCGCGCGGCCCTGGTGGTACTTGTCCGACGGCGGGCACTTCGAGAACACCGGCGTTTACGCGCTGCTCAAGCGGCGGCTGGACTTCATCATCCTGGCCGACAACAGCGCCGATGGCGACTACCGCTTCGGCGACCTGGAAAACCTGGTGCGCAAGGCGCGGATCGACTTCGGCGCCGAGATCGAGTTCTACACCCGGGCCGAAGCGGCCAGCCACTTCAGCGCCGACGACGCCGGCATCACCGTGCTCTCGCCCGAGGACATGGCCGACAACCACTCCGCGCGCGGCGTGCTGCTGGCCCGCGTGCGCTACGCCGCGGCGGCCGACGGCGCGCGCGCCGAGGCCACGCTGCTGGTCGTCAAGCCCAACCTGCACGACGCGCTGGACCTGGACTTGCTGGCCTACGCACGGCGGCACCCGACCTTCCCCCACGAATCGACCGGCGACCAGAGCTTCGACGAAGCGCAATGGGAAAGCTACCAGCGCCTGGGCGAGGACTTCGGGCGCGGCTTGCAGCCGGCGTGGCTGGCGCGGTTGCCGGGCTGGTCGCAGCGCGCAGCGCACCCGATGACGATCGCGGCCCGCTTGAAGAAGGTCGATGCCGTGCCCGCGGCGGCTGCCACCGAGCCGCTGTGGCGGCGCACCGCGCGCGCCACCGCCCTCGGTGCCACGCTCGGGCTGGGCGCGTCGGGCACGCTGCTGCTCGGGCTGTGGCAGGTGAGCGAACAACTGCGCCAGAGCGCCGCCGCCGAGCAGACCGAGGCGCAGCGCCTGTTCACCGACGTGTCGAAGGAGCTGCGCGACTTCGACGGCGCCTGCCCCAAGGTGGCCGACCACACCGCCGTGCAGTTGATGATGCTGCGCGACCTGCGCCAGGGCACGCGCCTGCGCCCGCTGGAACGCGAAGGCGTGGCCCAGTTGATCGACCATGTGCGCGATGAATGCGACGAGCCGCCGTCGCGCTCACTCGACTGCGAAGACGCGGTGCGGCGCGCGCAGGCCGGCATCTGCGCGGTGGTGAACAAACCGCCGTCGGAAGGCACCGCGCTGAGCTACTGGCATTCGACGCCGACGCGGGTGACGCTGGCCAGCGTGTTCGGCAGCGGTGTGCCCGACGTGAGGGTCGCCGGTGGGCCGCAGGTCGTGCCGAGCGCGCCGGCTCCCTCACCCGCGACGGTGCCGGACGCTGCGGGTTCGCCGCCGACAACGCTGCCCGCGGCGCCGCCGAAGCTGACGACACGCGGCGACGTCGACGCCGCATCGGCGCCACCCGCCGAACCGGCCTCGGTGCCCGCGCCAACACCTGCGCCGCCGAACACCGGTGTGCCTGCGGTGCCCGCGCCGGAAGTGCCGGCCAGCGCCTGCCAGCGCGACGGCGGGCCGCTGAAGTTCTACGTGCAGATTTACGACGAGGCGTCGCGGCCTGCCGCAGCGGCGGTCGTGCGGGCGTTGCAAGGCGAGGTGGGCGAAGCGCTGCGCATCGCGCCGGTCGAGAACGTGGCCCGCGCCGCGGCGCTGCGCGACCAGCGGCGACCAGTGCCCTGGCCGCAGCCGACCTTGATCGTTCACAACCCGGCCGACCGGCCTTGTGCGGCCCAGTTAGCGAAGGTGATTGGCGCGGCGCTGCCTGCGGTGCCGGGACGCGACGGGAGCGTCTGGGTGCGCGACCTGCCACGCTCGCTGAAGGCGCAGAGCAGCGTGATCGAGTTGTGGATTCCGCCGCGGGATCAGGTGGCGGGTGCGGCTCAGTAGGTGGTGGGCCGTACCGAACTTCGCTCCCTTGAGTATCGTATCCAAGTGGCTACAATGGCCGGATGTACACGGTTCGCCAGACCGAAGCGTTCGTCGCCTGGCTGGATGACCTGAAGGACAAGCGAGCGCAGGTTCGAATTGCCGCGCGATTGCGCCAGGCTGAGGCAGGCAGCTTGGGCGACTGGCAGGCCGTCGAGGGCGAACTGTCGGAAATGCGTGTGCACTACGGGCCCGGATACCGCCTGTACTTCGTTCGCCGGGGCCGAGTCATCGTCGTGATGCTGAACGCTGGCGACAAGTCGACCCAACAGCGAGACATCCGCCGCGCCTTGAAGCTGGTTGCCGAACTGGGAGACGATTTGTGAGCAAGATCAAGAAAGCCCCACTGAAGCTTGTTGCATTCGATGCCGCCCGCTACCTGGACAGCGACCAAGCCATCGCCGAATACATGACGGCCATGCTGGAGGCCGACGACCCGGATCTGCTTCTCCTCGCGCTCGGTGACGTGGCGCGGGCGAAGGGAATGGCGCAGGTTGCCAAGGATGCCGGCCTTGGCCGGGAGAGCTTGTACAAGGCGCTAGCGCCAGGCGCCAAGCCCCGGTTCGAGACGGTGATGAAGGTGGCTCGTGCGCTGGGGATCAAGTTCACGGCGCAGCCGGCTTGAGCCCACAGTGATCGCGAAGGCTGACCGCGCAGACCCGATCAGCCGGCCGCCTGCTCGAGCACCCGCAGAATCTCCCGGCCATACGCCTCGAGCTTCTTCGCCCCCACCCCGCTGATCCGCGCCAGCTCGTCGAGCGAGCCCGGCAGCGCGCGCGCCATCTCGGCCAGCGCAGCATCGTGGAAAACGACGTAGGGCGGCAGGTTGTGCTCGCGGGCGACCTCGGTGCGCCAGGCCTTCAGCGCTGTGAAGCGCTCCAGCCCGGCATCGTCCAGTGCCACCGGCGGCGGCTTGTCCTTGCCGCCGCGCGGCGCGCCCGTTACCCGCGCGCTCTTGCCGCGCTTGGGCGCGGCCACGGCCTCGCGCAGCAGCATCGGCACGTCGCCGCGCAGCACCTCGCGCGCGCTCGAGGTCGGCTCCAGCGTGTTGTATTCGCCCTCGGTCCGCAGGTGGCCGAGCGCGATCAACTGGCGCAGCACGGCGCGCCATTGGGTTTCGCTGACGTCGGCACCGATGCCGAAGGTGCTCAGCCGTTCGTGGTGGTGCTGCGCCACCTTGTCGGTCGCCTTGCCGCGCAGCACGTCGATCAGGTGCCCGGCGCCGAAGCGCTGGCCGTGGTGCTGGTGAAAACGGTAGATGCACGACAGCGCCTTGCGCGCTGCCTCGGTCGCGTCCCATGTCGCGGGCGCGCGCAGGCAGTTGTCGCAGGCGTTCTGGTAAGGCGTGGCGCAGGGCGCGCTGTCTTCGCCGAAGTAGGCCAGCAGGCGCACACGGCGGCAGTCGTGGGCTTCGGCGAGCGCCAGCAGCGCGTCGAGCTTGCCGCGCTGGCCGCGCTTGAATTCCTCGGCGGCTGGGCTCTCCTCGATCATCCGCCGCTGGTTCACCACGTCGGCCAGGCCGTAGGCCATCCAGGCATCGGCGGGTTGGCCGTCGCGGCCGCCGCGGCCGGTTTCCTGGTAGTAGCTCTCGATGTTCTTCGGCAGGTCGAGGTGGGCCACGAAGCGCACGTCGGGCTTGTCGATGCCCATGCCGAAGGCGATGGTGGCCACCATCACGACCCCGTCCTCGCGCAGGAAACGGTCTTGATGTTTCTTGCGCACGCCGGCGTCGAGGCCGGCGTGGTACGGCAGCGCGCGCACGCCCTCGTCATTCAGCCAGGCGGCGGTTTCTTCCACCTTCTTGCGGCTTTGACAGTAGACGATGCCGCTGTCCACGCCGTCGGCGTCTTCGTGCTCGTCGCGGATGAAGCGCAGCAACTGTTTGCGCGGCTCATCCTTCTCGACGATGGTGTAGCGAATGTTCGGCCGGTCGAAACTGGCCACGAACACACGCGCACTTTCAAGCGCCAGGCGCTGGATGATGTCGGCCCGCGTGTGGTCGTCGGCCGTG
>JANOVJ010000449.1:0-25336 GCA_031417295.1 bacterium
GGATCGCAACAGCGGATAAGTGTTCGTCCGACAGCGCACCCGAGGAGGCCAATGGCGTGCTGGCCTTCGACGAACAGGTCGTCCGACAACCCACCGACCGGCGGACCGGCAAGCGCCAGATTGCCGCGAATCTTGCCTATCAAGGCCATGGTGGTCACCTCTTCTCCCCTGCCACAAAAGACTGCAGGGAAGGTCGTTCACCCTGTTCAATATTCGGTCGGCACTACCCGCGCTGGCTGGTCAGTCTTCGGCCGGCGTCAATCGTCTGGACCGACTGAGTAGGCTACAAGCGCCAGACCTGCAGCCCCGCGCCGCGCAGAGCGGCTTCGTTGAAGCCGGCCTTCACATCGATGAAGGTGCCGCCCTTGACGAGCTTGCGGCCGATGTCTTCCACGCTCAGTTGGCGGTAGCTCTTGTGCGCCACTGCGGCCACGATGGCATCGGACCGTGGCAGCTTGTCCCAGGGCACCAGCGTCACGCCGTACTCGCGTTTGGCCTCGGCCGGGTCGCCTTCGGGGTCGTGCACGAAGACCTCGGCACCGTAGCTGCGCAGCTCTTCGATGATGTCGACCACCTTGCTGTTGCGCAGGTCGGCGCAGTCTTCCTTGAAGGTCAGGCCGAGCACGGTGACCTTCGCGCCCTTGATGTAGCTGCCGGCCGCGATCATCTGCTTCACGGTCTGCTCGGCGATGTACTTGCCCATGCCGTCGTTGATGCGCCGCCCGGCCAGGATCACCTGCGGGTGGTAGCCCAGCATCTCGGCCTTGTGCGTCAGGTAGTACGGGTCCACGCCGATGCAGTGCCCGCCGACGAGACCGGGCTTGAACTTGAGAAAGTTCCACTTCGTGCCGGCGGCTTCGAGCACCTCGGTGGTGTCGATGCCGATCTTGTCGAAGATGATTGCCAACTCGTTCATCAGCGCGATGTTCAGGTCGCGCTGGGTGTTCTCGATCACCTTGCAGGCCTCGGCCGCCTTGATGCTGCTGGTGCGGTGTACGCCGGGGCCGACGATGCGCTCATAGAGGGCCGCCACCTTCGCCAGTGTTTCCGGCGTGTCGCCGGCCACGACCTTGATCACGTTGGTGAGCATGTGCTCGCGGTCACCGGGGTTGATGCGCTCGGGGCTGTAGCCCACAAAGAAGTCGCGCTTCCATGTTTTGCCCGAGCCCGCCTCCAGCGCCGGGATGCAGACCTCTTCGGTCGCGCCGGGGTACACGGTCGATTCGTAAACCACCGTCGCGCCCGGCTTCAGGTGCGGCGCGATGGTGCGGCTGGCGCCGAGCAGCGGGCCGAAATCGGGGATGTGCGCCAGGTCCACCGGGGTCGGCACGGCAACGATGATGAAGTCGGCCTCGGCCAGGGCGGCGCCGTCGCTGGTGTATTCGGCGTGCACCGCGAGGGCCATTTCGGCGTCGGGGATCTCGCGCGAAGGGTCGACGCCGCTGCGGCACTTGGCCACCTTGTCGGCCACGATGTCGAAGCCGATCGTGCGCGCGATCTTGCCGAACTCGACGACCAGCGGCAGGCCCACATAGCCCAGGCCGATAACTGCAATGACGGACACAGGAATACCTTTGTTGGTCGAGTGAGGCGGGCCGGTCGCGACAGCGGCGGCTCCGTGCGACGTGATTATCGACCAGCCCCTGCCCCTTGGCTTCGCCCCCGATGTGCCGATATCGAGACCATTGCCCTGAAAGCCGCCGTCATGTTCACCCAGAACCAGCAGCCCATTTCTCCGCTCCCGCTCCCGCTTCCGCCTTCGCCCCTGCCCGCGGCCGACCCGGCGCGGCTCGTGGCGGTGCGTTCGCATGAAATGCCCGCCGGCCTGCCCGAACTGGAGTTCGACGCCACCGCGCGGGTGGCGGCCACGCTGTGCGGCGCCTCGGTGGCGTTCGTCGCGTTGATGGACGCGCAGCGGCTGTGGTTCAAGGCCAGCGTCGGGATCGACGTGCAGCGGCTGGAGCACGACCTGGCGGGTTGCCTGCACGGGCTCGTCCAGCCGCAGGCGGCGCTCGCGATCGAGGACATGCGCCACGACGCGCGGCTGCGCACCAACCGGCTCGTCACCGCGCCGCCCTACCTGCGCTTTTGCGCCATCACGCCGGTGCTCGACAAGGCGGGCATTGCGGTTGGCGCCGTGGGCGTGCTCGACGCGCAGGCGCGCCGCCTCAGCGAAGCGCAGACCAGCGCGTTGAACGACCTGGCCACGGTGGTGCGGGTGGCGCTGCAAGCCCGCCACCACGCCGCCGATCTGGCCCGCCAGGCGATGCTGGACCCGCTCACCGGCACCGCCAGCCGGATGCAGTTCGACCAGGCGCTGGAAGCCGAGATGCACCACGCCATGCGCTCGGGCGAACCGTTCACGCTGCTGCTGCTGAGCCTGGACGGCCTGGGCGACATCCGCAACGGCTTCGGCCCGGTGGCGGCAGACGCCGCGCTGCGCGAGATCGCGGCGCGGCTGATGCGCCAGGTTCGGCTCGGCGACGTGCTCTCACGCACCGGCGGTGACGAGTTCGCGGTGGTGATGCGCCACGGCGCCGAAGCGGCCGCCGAGGTGCTGGCGACGCGAGTCGTCGAGGCCGTGCGCCAGCCGCTGACACTGGACAGTGGCGACGTGGTGGGGGTCAGGGTGTGCATTGGCATCGCGGCGTACTCCGATCAGGTCGAGTCGGTCGCGGCCTTGATGGGCCAGGCTGAGGCCGCGCTGCGCCAGGCACGGCGCCAGCACGACCGGCGCTGGAACTTCTTCGGCCGCAAGTTCGAAGCCCCGGCGCTGCGGCTGGTGTCCGGTGCCGATGTCGATACCGATCCCGAAACGCTTGCCCCCGGTGCCTGACCGGGCCCGCCGAAGCCGGCATACTGGCGCATGTTCATGCTCTCCTTGGCCCGCAAACGCCTGAGTTGCGGCGTGTTGATCCTGAACGGGGAGCGCGAGTTGCTGCTGTGCCACGTGACCGGGCAGCACCACTGGGATCTGCCCAAGGGCGGCCTCCAGGCTGGCGAAAGCCCGCTCGACGCGGCACTGCGCGAGACGGCGGAAGAGTCCGGGCTGCGGCTCGATGCCGCGGCCCTGCTCGACCTCGGCCGCTTCGAGTACCGGCCGCGCAAGGACTTGCACCTGTTTGCCACCCTGATGCCCCGGTTCGACCTGGCCACACTGCATTGCGACAGCCAGTTCTCCGACCTGGCCTCGGGGCGGCGCCTGCCCGAGATGGACGGCTTCGCCTGGTTCGATTTCGCCGAGGTGCCGCGCCATTGCGGCGGCAGGATGGCGACAGTGTTGTCGCACAAGATCGATCTCGGCCGGCTGTACGAACGGCTGACCTCAACGCGCGTGATTGCCAACGCGACAGCCGCACCCGCCGTGCGGCCGGCCCAACTTGCTGTCGCGCGGCCGGTTGAGCGCCTGGGCGACGCGCGTTGAGCCGTTCGCTGCGGCGGCGTATCCGGCCGTGATGCAACAATCGGGCTGCGCCTTGTTCGGCGCCGCACCGTGACGACCGAGCCCCCCCACGCCAGCGACGCCGCCGCCGCCACGATCGAGCGCTTTCTCGCGCTGCTGGCGGCGAGCCTGGCGCAGAACACCTTCGTGAAACTGCTGCTCGGCCGTTACCGCGGCGCGCAAACCGGCCTGGCCGGGGTGGCGGTGCGCCGGCTCGCGCTGCGCGGCGAAGACGGCCTGTCTTTCGTCCACCGCTACACCACCCGCGACGTGACGAGCAACCTCGCGCTGCCCCAGGCGCGGGCCTTCATTCGCGCCGCGGTGCAGGGCGAGTTCGACCATGCCCACCTGCTGACGAGCGACCACGACATCCAGATCTCGGTCGGCAAGAAGGGCCAGCACCTGCTGCGAATCGGCAAGGCCGCCAACGCGCCCGCCGCCGAGCCGGTGCACGACCGCGCCAAGCGCCGCTTCCTCGACCCGGGCCGGCCGTTCCTGGCCGCGCTCGGCGTGACCGATGCGCAGCAGCGGGTGATCCCGGCGATGTCGCGCAAGTGGAAGCAGATCGACAAGTTCGTCGAGATCTTCGACCGGGCGTTGGCTACAGCCGCCGGCGGGCTGCCGGAGGGCGGCCCGGTGCGGGTGGTTGATTTCGGCTCGGGCAAGGCCTACCTCACGTTCGCCGTGCACGACCACCTGCAAACCACGCTCGGCCGCAGCGCCGAGGTGACCGGGGTCGAGCTGCGCGAAGACCTGGTGAACTTCTGCAACGCCACGGCCCAGCGCCTTGGCCTGGCGGGGCTGACTTTCGAGCAGGGCGATGTGCACACGCAGGCGCCGCAGGCTATCGACGTGATGATCGCGCTGCACGCCTGCGACACCGCGACCGACCACGCGATCCACCGCGGCATTCGCGCCGGCGCCAGCGTCATCATGTGTTCGCCGTGCTGCCACAAGCAGCTTCGCCCGCAACTCCTCAGCCCGGCGCCGCTGCGGCCGGTGCTGGTTCACGGCATCCACCTCGGGCAAGAGGCCGAGATGGTGACTGACAGCCTGCGTGCGTTGCTGCTCGAAGCGCAAGGCTACGAGACGCAGGTGTTCGAGTTCGTGGCGCTGGAACACACGAGCAAGAACAAGATGATCCTGGCGGTCAAGCGCGCTGAGCCAGCGCTACCCGATGAGCGGCTGCACCAGATCGACGCCATCAAGGCGTTCTACGGCATCCGCGAGCAGTGCCTTGAGACGCTGCTCAACGCATCGGCAGCTCAGCGCGTGGCCGAGATCTCAGCCGGGGCTTGATAGGTCGCGCAGTCTGTCGGCGCGGCGGCGAAGGCCGTGCCGGCGAAGCCGACCACGGCGATGACGAAGGTGGCGAGCGTGAGCTTGTTGAGCGTGAGCGCACAGCCCTTGGCAGCGACGGACGAGTCCGCTGCCGCATGCCGCTGCGGCGATGTCGAAAGCGATGTTGAGGTGTCCATGTGCGGCACTGTAGCGAGCGGCGGCCCGAAGATAAACCGCTGCTGCTGCAACGCAGCATTGCCGAATCGCAAACGATCGCACCAACGATCGGGACAGCGGACGCCCTACAGGATGCGGTTGAACCAGAGCACCGACAGTCCGCCCGCCAGGGCCGCGAACACGGCGGCAAGCGCCGCGAACAACGCGGTGATCTCGGTCTGCTTGGTTTCGAGTACGAGCTTGGCGTTGAGCGTTTCGTAGACCTTCTTCAGGTCCACCGCCGTTCCTGCATAAAAGTACTCGCCGCGGGTCAGGTTGGCAATGGTCTTGAGCGATTCCTCGTCGAGCCGGACCCGCATCGACCAGCCCTCGGTGCGCAAGATCTCGCCCTCCTTGGTGCCGATGCCAACCGTGTAGACGCGCACGCCGCGCTCGGCGGCCATGCGCGCGGCCTCGATCGGATCGACGCCGGTGGTGGTCTGGCCGTCGGTGAGCAGGATGATCACCGCCGCGGCGTAAGAGCCCGGCGGCACCGGTTTGAAGGCCGGCGCATTCGGCGTCGGGTTGCCTTCGAGCGGAAGGCCGCCGCCGCGGCGGGCGTTGTTGACGGCAGCGATGTCGATCCCGGCTTCCGGAAAGATCGTTGCCAGCGAAACGATGATGGCGTTGCCGATGGCGGTGGCGCGCTGCAACTGGAAGCGGTCGATGGCCGCCAGCAGGTCTTCGCGGTTGTTGGTGGGCGCCTGCACCACCGAGGCCGTGCCGGCGAAGGCGACGATGGCGATCCGCGTGTCGGGCGGCTGTTCGGAGATGAAGGCCCGCGCTGCGGCCTGCGCGGCGACGATGCGACTCGGCACAACGTCTTCGGCCAACATGCTGCGCGAAACATCCATCGCCAGCACCACCGTGTCGTGCTGCGACGGCAGCGTGATCACCGCGGCCGGGCGGGCGGTTGCCCCGATCATCAACGCGAGCGCGATCAGGAACAGCAGCGGCGGCAGGTGGCGGCGCAGCCGCTGGCCGGTGCCCATGGCCTCTTTCACCAGTGCCAGGCTGGCGTAGCGGACCACCGCCTTCTTGCGCCGGCGCAGCAGCCACACGTAGAGCCCGACCAGCAGCGGCAGCACGAGCAGCAGCCACAGCAGATGCGGCCAGAGGAAGCTCATCGCGAAGCCCCCAAGTGCGCTGGCATCGTCGCGCCGGCGGCGAGCCGGCTGCGCTGCTTGCGCAGCTCGGCAAAGCGCAGCAGCGCGCGGGCCAGGTCGTCGTCGGTGGACAGCTCCAGCGCGTCCACGCCGGCCTGCGCGAAAGACGCGCGCAGTTCGGTCTCGCGCCGCTCGGCGGCGGCGGCGAAGCGCTTGCGAAAACCCTTGTCATGCGTGTCGACGAAGATCTGCTCGCCGCTTTCGGCGTCTTGCATCGTCAGCAGGCCGAGGTCGGGCAGCTCCATTTCCAGCGGGTCGTACAGGCGCACCGCGAGCACCTCGTGGCGCCGCGCGAGTTGCGCCAGCGGCGCAGCCCAGCCCGGCGTGCTGATGAAGTCGGAGACCACGAACAGCACCGAGCGGCGCGGGATGGCCTGGTACGCCGCGCGCAGGAAACCGGCCAGGTCGGTGGCGGGCGCGCGGTCGAGCGGTGGCCGGGCGAGCATCCGCTGCATCAGGTGCAGCACATGGCGCCGGCCGCTGCGAGCGGGGATCACGGTGTCCATCCTTGCGCCGTAGAACAAGGCGCCGACGCGGTTGCCGTGGCGGCTGAACAGCTGCGCCAGCGCGGCCACGAACTCGGTCGCGACCGTGCGCTTGCGCTGCACGCCGGAGCCGAAGTCGACCGACGGGCTGAGGTCGAGCACGAACCAGGCGCAGACCTCGCGGTCTTCCATGTACTGGCGCACGTAGGGCGTTTGCAGACGGGCGGTGACGTTCCAGTCGATGTGGCGCACGTCGTCGTGGTACTGGTATTCGCGCAGGTCGGCCAGGTCGAGGCCGAAGCCGCGGAACAGGCTGCGGTAGTCGCCATGCAGCAGGCCGTCGAGCCGGCGCAGCACCGTCCATTCGAGCCGGCGCAGCGCCGCCTCGGCGCGCCCGCCGACCGGCGGCAAGCCCGGCTCAGGCTCAGGCGTGAGCGGTGGCGCTGCCATTGCCATCGAGGCGGACATGGGTTTCCAGCGGCCGTGGCGGCGCCGGCAGGTGTTTCATGGCGCGCAGCACCAGCGCGTCGGGCGTCTGCCCTTCGGCCAGCGCTTCGTACGACAGCACCAGGCGATGCCGCAGCACGTCGGGCGCGATGTCGGTCAGGTCTTCCGGCAACACGTAGGGCCGGCCGCGCAGGAAGGCCAGCGCGCGCGCGCCTTCGATCAGGTTGATCGAGGCCCGCGGGCTGGCGCCGTAGGAAAGGAAGCGCGCCAGCGCGGGCAGGCCGTGCCGTGCCGGATCGCGCGTGAGTGCTACCAGCTTCACCGCGTACTGCATCAGCGACGGATCGACATAGCCGTTGCGGCATTCGCGTTGCATCGCCAGCAACTGCGCCGGGCTGGCCACCGCGGCGGCCGAGGTGGCGGCGCCGGTGACGCGCTGCACGATCACGAACTCTTCTTCCTCGCTCGGGTAGCCGACCAGCACCTTCATCATGAAACGGTCGACCTGCGCCTCGGGCAGCGGGTAGGTGCCTTCGGTCTCGATCGGGTTCTGCGTCGCCATCACGAGGAACGGCTCGGGCACCTTGTGCGTTTCGCCGAAGATCGTGACCTGGCGTTCCTGCATCACTTCGAGCAGCGCGCTTTGCACCTTGGCCGGCGCGCGGTTGATCTCGTCAGCGAGCAGCAGGTGGGCGAACACCGGGCCGAGCGAGGTCGCGAACTCGCCCGTCTTCTGGTTGTAGATGCGGGTGCCGACCAGGTCGGCCGGCACCAGGTCGGGCGTGAACTGGATCCGCTTGAAGCTGCCGCGCAGCGTCGTCGCGAGCGTCTTCACGGTCAGCGTCTTGGCGAGACCGGGCACGCCTTCGACCAGCAAATGGCCCTGGGCCAGGATCGCGACCAGAACCCGTTCGAGAAAGTGGTCCTGGCCGACGACGACCTTTTTCACCTCGTACAGGATGTGCTCCATCAACGAGGCGGTTTCGGCGTGCTGGCTGGGTTCCATGGCGTGGTTTCGGCGCTCGTTGGTGGAAGGTGAAGCGGGTGTGATTCGGGCCGGCTGTCTTTAGAACGGCGTCAGCCCGGCCCCGGCGGCGGCGTTCTCGATCGGCACCGCAAAGCCGATGCCGATGAAGGTGCGCTGCTCGCTCGGGTTCAGGATCGCGGTGACGATGCCGACCACCGCACCGTCCATCGTCACCAGTGGCCCGCCCGAGTTGCCGGGGTTGGCTGCGGCGTCGAACTGGATCAGATTGGTGAGTACTCGCTTACCTTGAGGTGACAGGTAGTCGCGCTTCAGGCCCGAGACCACGCCGGAAGAAACCGAGGGCCCGATGCCAAACGGAAAGCCCACCGCGACCACCTGGTCGCCGGGCGCGAGGTCGCCGGTCGAGCGCATTGTGGCCGCCTGCAGGTCGTCGGGGAGGGTCTTGGCCTGGAGCACGGCGAGGTCGTTTTCGGGCTGGATCGAGACCACGGTGGCGCTCGACTCGGTGCCATCGGCAAAGCGCAGCGCGATCTTGTCGGCGCCCGCCACCACGTGCAGGTTGGTCAGGATGATGCCGGTGTCGACGATGACCACGCCACTGCCGAGGCTGCGCTCGATGTCGGCTTCAGCGCCGTCGCGCTCGCCGCGCACCAGCACCACCGAACGCCGAACCGCCTCGTAGGCGCGGGCAGCGGGAGACGGCAGCGTCGCGGTTTCGAGCGTGTGCAGCACGGCCGCGTCGATGTCTTTCTGGGTCAGCTTCTGCGCCGTCGGCGCAAGCCAGGTCGCTTGGGCCAGCAGGACCGCGAGCACCGCACTGGCCGCGACCCAGGGCAGCGGTTGCGACAGCAGGCGCTTCGGCGCCCAACGGCGTGGGCGTGGGCTCGGCGCAGCAGCCGGCTGCGGCTTGGCCGGCGCACCGTCGGTTGGCGCGGCGGGTGTGGCGTCGGCCGCGTCTCCAGTGGCCGCTGGCGTCAGCGAGCGCGGCCGGCCTGAGCTGCTGTAAAGAGGGACTTTCTTCATCTGCGCCTTCACCCCCGCTTTCGCCTTCAACGCCCAGCGCGGCGCTCTGGGCAGCCACGCAAAAACGAAGTTAACACAGCAGGAACGGTTTGCTCTCGGGCCAGGCTGAACGCCCACACTTGTGCGGGAAATACTTGTGCGGGAGATCGCCTCGCCTGCGCGGGAGCCGCAGGCGCTGCGAGCGCCTTGCGCGGGCGGCCGCGCTCAGCCCGCCAGCGCCCGCGCGACGAGCTCGTAGCAGCGCAGCCGCGCGGCGTGGCTGTGGACGTTGCAAACGACCATCAACTCGGACGCTGCGCATTCAGCGGCCTTGGCCAGCAACTGCCGTCGTACCGAGCCGGGATCGCCCACGATCACCAGGCGCTGGAAGTCGCTGACCAGCCGGCGTTCGGCTTCGGAGTAGGCATGGCCGGCGGCTTCTTCCGGGCTGGGCAGCGGCAAGAACACGCCGCTGCGCAGGCGCACCCATGCCAGGGCGAGGCCGCTGGCGAGGTACTCTGCTTCTTCCTCGGTCGGCGCACAGACCACCGAGACGCCGAGGATCGCGTGCGGTTCGGCGAACTCGGCCGAGGGCACGAAGGCGCGCCGGTAGGCGTCGAACGCGGGCGCCGCCGGCGCGGCGCTGAAGTGGCTGGCGAACGAGTAGCCCATGCCCGCGCCGCCGGCCATGCGCGCGCTCGCGCCGCTGGAGCCGAGCAGCCAGATCGGCGGCAGCGGCGCGTCGTCGGGCATCGCGCGCAATGCCCGCATCGGGTGGTCGGGCGGCAGCTCGGTGCGGCCGGCCCAGACCAGAAGCTCCGAGAGCAAATCAGGAAAGTGCTCGCCGCCCACCGCCCGCAGGGCCCGGCTTGCGTTCGCGTCGGACCCCGGCGCCCGGCCCAGCCCGAGATCGATGCGGCCCGGGTACAGCGCTTCGAGGGTGCGAAACGCCTCGGCCACGCGCAGCGGCGGGTGGTTGGGCAGCATCACACCGCCGGAGCCGACGCGTAGCGTGCGGGTGTGGGCAGCGACATGGGCGATCAGCACCTCGGGCGCCGAACTTGCGACGCTCGGCATGCCGTGGTGCTCGGCAAACCAGTAGCGCAGGTAGCCCAGCTTTTCGGCGAGCTGGGCCAGCTCGACCGTGCGCCGGACCGATTCAGCGTTGCTGCTGCCCGAAGGCACGGGCACCAGGTCGAGAACGGAAAGCGGCGGCGGCGTCATTCGCCGATGGTAGCGACGGAGCGCTCAGTCGGCGCCGGGCCGCCCCAAGCCGGCCGGCGCCGAAGGCGTCCAGGGGGTTGCGCTCAGCCGTTTTGCCCGAAAGGCCCGAACGGGCGGCGCTGGTCGAGCTGGCGCATCCGGCGCTCCAGATCGCAGATGTCGACCGACTCAGCGAGGAAGTGCTCGTCGCGGTCTTGTGCGTTGACTTGCGCCGGGTCGAAGATCCAGCCGAAGAGTGAAGCAATCAGGTTCATGGTGTTTCCCTTGAGTGGTTTGGCAATGCCAATACACTCAAGGGTAAACCCTGATCTTCGGGTGTGCTCTCTAGTCGCGGATGCCCCCTTCCGATTGAGGGGGATCGCACGCCCGAGGCGTCACCCCAGCGGCGATACGCCGATCAGCCACGCGTGCGCGCCCAGCATGAAGATCGCATACAGCGCCAGGCCGCCGACAACGGCGATCATGTCATTGCGGGGCCATGCGGTGGGGCGCGGCGGGCTGGCCACCACCGGCCGACGCTTGACGGAGATTCGGTCTGCCACCGCCCAGACGAGGAAGCCGCCGAACAGCAGCACGTCGGCCGCCGTGCCGTTGGCCAGCAAGTGGGCCACCGCCCACAGCTTGGTGGCGAGCAGCATCGGGTGCTTGGCCGCGTTCTTGAGCACGCTCGGCAGTTGCGCCGCAATCAGCAGCGGGAACACCGGCACCATCAGCAACAGCGCCAGGTGGCGCAACGCGCGCGGCGGGTCGTACAGCACCACCGGCTGCTGGCGCGCCAACCCATAGCCGACCACGATCAGCACCAGCCCGAGCAGCGCGACCCCCGAATACAGCCCCTTCCAGGCGCCTTCGCCGCGGCGCGCGATCACGCCGCGGCGCCAGCCGCCGGCAAAGATCGACACCGAGTGAATGCCGAGAAACAGGATCAGGCCGAGGATGAGGATCGTCATGGTCGAAGGGCTCCGGGCGCGGCCCGAAGCGGGCTCCCAGCAAGTCTAGCGAGTAGGATCGGTCTGCGACGGGCCGCGACCGGCACGCCATGAATCCAGCCGCTCACTTCCTGCCCGAACCCCAGCCCGGCTGCCCGCCCGAACCGCCGCCCGAAACCATCGCCGTCATCGACTTCGAAACCACCGGCCTGTCGCCCGCGACCGGCGGGCGGGCCACGGAGATTGCCGTGGTGCTGGTTCGTGACGGGCAGATCGTCGGCCGCTACGCGAGCCTGATGCGAAGCGAGGCCTGGGTGCCGCCGTTCATCGAGCAACTCACCGGCATCAGCAACTCGATGCTCGAGCGCGCACCGCCGGCCGAACGGGTGATGCGCGAGGTGGCCGCGTTCGTCGGCGAATGCCCGTTGGTGGCGCACAACGCGGCCTTTGACCGCGCCTTCTGGCAGGCCGAGATGGCACGCGCCGAGCGCGACCTGCGCAACGCCTTCGCCTGCACGCTGCTGCTGGCGCGCCGGCTCTACCCCGACAGCCCGAACCATCGCCTGGGCACGCTCGCAGCGTGGCACGGCTTGCCCACGGCCGGCCGCGCGCACCGCGCGCTGGCCGATGCGCAGGTTACCGCGAGCCTGTTGATGCACATGCAGCACGACCTGAAACAGCGCTATGCCCTGGCGGTGGCGCCGCATGGCTTGCTGGTGCGGATGCAGCGTTCAGCGCGCGGCGGCCTGGCCGCTTGCGTCACCGCGCACTGGGCGCAGGGCGCCGCCACGAGCAAGGCCGCCGCCTGAGCGTGCGCGGGAACCGGACAACGCGTGAGTGCGGCTCGCCAAGCGGCGAGAGGAAGACTACGCTCAGGTTCCGCTCAGGTTCCGCCGAGCCGGCCCCGGCCGCCACCCGCCCTCACCGAGGAGACAAGCATGCCCGACAACACGCCCCTGACCGCCGCCGAAGCCGCCCTGCGCGAGGCCGCACTCGACTACCACCGCAGCCCCGTGCGCGGCAAGATCAGCGTCAACGCGACCAAGCCGCTGGCCAACGGGCGTGACCTGTCTCTCGCCTATTCACCCGGTGTGGCCTACGCCTGCATGGCGATCCAGGCCGACCCGTCGTTGGCCGCCGAATACACCTCGCGCGGCAACCTGGTCGGCGTGATCACCAACGGCACCGCGGTGCTCGGCCTGGGCGACATCGGCCCGCTGGCCGGCAAGCCGGTGATGGAAGGCAAGGGCTGCCTGTTCAAGAAGTTCGCCGGCATCGATGTGTTCGACATCGAGCTTGCCGAGAAAGACGCCGACAAGCTGGTCGAGATCATCGCCGCGCTGGAACCGACGCTGGGCGGCATCAACCTCGAAGACATCAAGGCGCCGGAGTGCTTTTATGTGGAGAGCAAGCTGAAGGAACGGCTGAAGATTCCGGTCTTCCACGACGACCAGCACGGCACGGCGATCATCTCGGCGGCGGCGGTGATCAACGGCATGGAGCTCACCGGCAAGCAGCTCGCGCAGGTGAAGATCGCGGTCAGCGGCGCGGGTGCGGCGGCGATCGCCTGCCTCGATTTGCTGGTGCGCCTGGGCGCGAAGCAGGCCAACATCTTCGTCTGCGACAGCAAGGGTGTGCTGCACCACCAGCGCGAAGACCGGCTCGATGAATCGAAGCGCCGCTACGTGCAACGCACCTCGGCGCGCACGCTGGCCGACGTGATGGCCGGCGCCGACGTGCTGCTCGGTTGCTCGGCCGCCGGCGCGGTGACGGCGGAGATGGTGAAGACGATGGCGCCGCAGCCGCTGATCCTGGCGCTGGCCAACCCCGAGCCCGAGATCCGGCCCGAGCTCGCCAAGGCGGTACGGCCGGATTGCATCATCGCCACCGGCCGCTCCGACTACGTGAACCAGGTCAACAACGTCTTGTGCTTCCCGTACATCTTCCGCGGCGCGCTCGACTGCGGCGCGCAGCGCATCACCGAGGAGATGAAGGTCGCCTGCGTGTACGAGATCGCGGCCCTGGCCAAGGCCGAGATCTCGGCCGAGGTGGCCGCCGCGTATCCGGGCGAGGAGATGCGGTTCGGGCCCGACTACCTGATCCCCAAGCCCTTCGATTCGCGGCTGATCCTGCGCATCGCCCCGGCCGTGGCCAAGGCGGCGGCGGAGTCGGGCGTGGCGACGCGGCCGATCGCCGACATCGAGGCCTACCGCCAGTCGCTCGCCAAGTACATGACCCACACCGGCATGTTCATGCGCCCGGTGTTCATGGCCGCGCGGGCCGCACCCAAGCGCATCATCTATGCCGAGGGCGAAGACGAGCGCACGCTGCGCGCAGTGCAGATCGCGCTCGAAGAGGGCATGGTCAAGCCGGTGTTGATCGGCCGCCCGGCGGTGGTGGCGCAGCGCATCGAGCGGGCCGGCTTGCACTTGAAAGCGGGCAGCGATTTCGAGATCGTCAACCCCGAGGACGACCCGCGCTTTCGCCAGTACTGGGAGGCCTTCCACCACCTGAAGGGCCGCGACGGCATCACACCCGACATGGCCAAGGCGGCGGTGCGCCGATCGCACACGCTGATAGCAGCGCTGGCGGTGCACCTGGGCCATGCCGACGGCATGCTGTGCGGGCTGGTCGGGCGCTTCGAGCAGCATCTCGACCACGTGCGCGACGTGATCGGCCGCCGTCGCGACACCCATCACTACGCCACGCTGAACGCGCTGATGCTCGACAAGTACACCCTCTTCATCGCCGACACCTTCGTCAACGAAGACCCCGACGCCGAGACCCTGGCCGAGATTGCCGCGCTCGCCGCCGAGGCGGTGACGCAGTTCGGCCTGGTGCCCAAGGTGGCGTTCCTGTCGCACTCGATGTACGGCTCGAGCACCCGGCCTTCAGCGCGCAAGATGCGCGCCGCACGCGACCTGTTCGGCCAGCGCATGCCGGGCGTCGAGGCCGATGGCGAGATGCAGGGCGACGCCGCGCTGAGCGAAGACGTGCGCTCGCGCTTTCTGACGGACACGACGCTCAGCGGCGCGGCCAACGTGCTGATCTGCCCGAACCTGGACGCGGCGAACATCCTGTTCAACGTGCTCAAGATGACCGGTGGGCAGGGCATCACGGTCGGCCCGATCCTGCTCGGCGCGGCGGCACCGGTGCACATCCTGACACCGTCGTCGACGGTGCGGCGGGTGGTCAACATGACGGCGCTGGCGGTAACGGCGGGGCGTTAGCGAACCGCCAAGGCGGGCTTCTCGCGCCCGTGCGCGTGGGGTTGCGCCGGCAGCGTGCAGGCCGTGCCGCGCGCGCGCCGTGGCCCGAATTGGCGTAACTACTCCCCCTAGTTGAGCGATGCGCCGGGCTTCCAATGACGCCACAGTGCCGGATGACCTTACATTCCCGACTGACGGTGGCGGCCCGCCAGCGCAGACCAGCGCCCGGGCCGATTCATCGCGTCGTTCAATGGCGTTGGGGTGGGTTGCCCTTGCGTCGCCAGCCCGGCTGAAGGCCGCACCACACCACCCCAGGAGCAGCACACCATGCGCCAACTTTTCTTGCTTGCCTTGCTGAGTTCGGGTGCCGTCATGGCCCAGGTTTCCGGCCCGCTGGTGGCCACGCCGCAGTTCAGCGGCGCCTCCGATTCACTGGAGGCCATTGCCCGCAGCGCCCAGACCAGCGCCTACACGGTGCGCGACTTTCGGCCGTCCCGAAACCACATGCGCGACAAGGTGCTCGAGGGCCGTGCCCAGGCGGGGCTGCGCGAGATTGCGCCGTCGCTGACGGTGGCGGCGAACACGCCGTTCACCCAGACCTCCACCTCGCTGGCGCTGGGTGCGCCGATCGGGGTGAACTTCGAGGCTCTTGGCCTGGGAACCCCGGGCTACGGCATCTCCGGCGCGCCGCCCGACACGACGCTGGCCGTCAGCCCGACCCAAATCGTCCAGTGGGTCAATTCGCAGTTCGCGGTGTATGACAAGGCCGGTGTTCCGCAGTTGCCCGCGCCCGGCTTTCTGAGCGGCAACCAGATCTGGCAAGGCCTGGCGCCGGGCAGCCTGTGCCGGGACTTCAACCGGGGCGACCCGATCGTCCAGTACGACCGGCTCGCCGGCCGCTGGATCCTCTCGCAGTTCGCGTTCAACGGCGCCTTCACCAACAATGCCCAGTGCATTGCGGTGTCGCAGACGAGCAATGCGATGGGCGCCTACAACCTGTACGAATACAACTTCGGCGCGGCCTTGCCCGACTACGGCAAGTTGGGCGTCTGGCGCGACGCCTACTACCTGACCTACAACATGTTCACCAACGGCCAGAGCTTTGCCGGCGGCCGCGCCTGTGCGTACGACCGGGCGAAGATGATTGCCGGCGTGCCGGCACCGACGCAGATCTGCTTCAACAGCACAGCACGGTTCAGTTTCCTGCCATCCGACATCGGTGGCAATCGCCCACCGCCGGTTGGCACGCCGAACTTCCATATTTCCTGGAATTTCTATGAAACGGCGCCGCCCTACACGATGCAACTCACCAAGTTCAAGCCCAACTTCGTGAACCCGGCGCTGTCGACGTTCGACGACGGCTTGGGCGGTGGGCCGTTCTCGTTCGTCGGCTTCTCGCTGGACGCGGCAACGTTGGCGAGTTGCAACGACACCGGCGGGACCTGCGTGCCCCAAGCCGGTACGTCGCAGAAGCTCGATACGCTGGGTGACAGGCACATGTACCGGCTGGTCTACCGCCGGTTCGGCACCTACGACGCGCTGCTCGTCACCCAGGCCGTCGATGTGGTCGCGGGTGCCAGCGCCAACCTGCGCTGGTGGGAGATTCGCAACCCCAACGCCAACCCGCCGGTGGTGCACCAGAACAGCAGCTTCGTTCCCGACACCGATGCGCGCTGGATGAGTTCGGCGGCATTCGACAAGAAGGGCAACATCGGCATCGGCTACTCGGCGTCGTCGAGCGCGATGAACCCGGCCATCCGCGTCACTGGGCGGCGCAAGAACGACCCGCTGAACGAGCTGCGCACCGAGATGCTGGTGCAGGCCGGTGGCGGCAGCCAGACCACCGGGCTGTCGCGCTGGGGCGACTACTCGACGATGCAGATCGATCCGGCTGACGATTGCACCTTCTGGTACACGACCCAATACATCGGCGCGAACGGCACGTTCAACTGGCGGACGCGGATCGCATCGTTCAAGTTCCCGAGTTGCCAGTGACGGCGTCGTTTTCGCAAACCCGCCGGCGGCGCGTGCCGCCGGCCCTTGAGCTCCCTGGAGGTTTCATGTTTCGTCGTATCGCAGTGGCCTTGGCCGTACTGAGCAGCTTGCCCGTGCTGGCCCAGGTTGCCGACAACGCGCTGGTCATCGAGGCCGGTGGCCTGTCCATCACCAAGGCTGACTTCGAGCAGATGCTGTCCGGCGACCCGCGGTTGCCGGTGGCCATGGCCCGACCGTCGGCCAAGCTGGCGCTCGGCACCGATTTCGGCAAGGCCTTCGCGCTCGAGGCCGAAGCCCGGCGCCGCAATCTGGACCGCGACGCCGCGGTGCAACTGAAGATTCGCAACTACACCCAGCAGTTGCTGGCGAACGAACTCCTTGTCAGCCTGCGCAAGGGCTACCTGAAGGACGATGCGCTGCTGAGCCGCCACTATGAAGCGAACAAGGCCGGCTATGCCCAGCCGCGGGTGCGCCAGATCCTGGTGCGGGTCGAAGGCTCGCCGGTGGCGTTGCGCAAGGGCCACCCCGAGTTGACCGAGGAGCAGGCCCGCGCCAAGGCCGACGCCTTGCTGGCCCGCCTGGCCAAGGGCGCAGACTTCGCCACGCTGGCCCGTGCGGAGTCTGACGACCTGGGTTCGTTGAAGGCTGGCGGCGACATCGGCTTTGTGCCCAAGGGGGCCACGGCCGCCGAGTTTGAAGCCGCGGCCTACACCTTGCCCGAAGGCCAACTGAGCAAGGTCGTCCGTACCGAGTACGGCTTTCACATCCTTCGCGTCGAAGCGCGGCAGCCGCTGGCCTACGAGGCGGTCAAGGCCAACATTGCCAACGAGTTGGCGCACCGGGACCTCGATGCCATCATTCTGAATGGCTACACGCTGAACGCGGCGTACTTCGGCAAGTAGCTGGGCCGGGGCAGCTCAAGCCGACTGCACTCGGGGCGCGGGCACCGCGCCGAGCGGTCAGCCCAGGACCCCGGTCAGGTCGATCGAAAGCCCCGCAAGCGCGTCAACGGATGTTGCCCCAGGGGTGTCGGTCGCGGCAACGGCGGTGTACACCTCAGCCACCGGTGCGCGGAAGAAGCGCACCAGGCGTGCGTCGAGATCGACGATCCAGACTTCTCGAATGCCGTGCCGCGCGTACGGCGGCAACTTGATCTCGCGCTCGTAGCGCGCGCTGGTGTCGGCCACTTCGATCAGCAGCAGCACGTCGTCCACGCCGGGGTGCGCGCCAGCATAGAATTCGGTGCGCGGCTTGAGCAGCATCAGGTCGGGTTCGGGCTCCGACAGCTCGCTCAATCGCAACGGGTCATGCACCGAAACGATGGCCCCGGGGGCCAAGCGCTGCGGTCAACAACGCAACCAGCCGCTTGACGGCAGATCCATGCCTAGACCCGATCGGCGCCATGTCGATCACCGCACCTTCGATCACCGCCACCCGCGCGTCGGGCGCGAAGATGCCGGCCTCGCCCCTGCGGGAGCAGTCGCCTGCCGTGAGGCGGTGGCGTGTCAACAGCGCCGCTTCGTCGATCGCTCCCATGTGCACTCTCGTGATGTCATCGCCAAGGGTCGAAGCCAGGATAGCCAGCGCACACGATGACTGGCGGGCGCCGAACGCGGCACTGGGGTTCGGCGCGGCGGCGGGGTTCAGTCCGGCTGGCCGAGCAGCGGAATTCCGCCGTCCGACCCGGCCCCCAGCAGCCCCACCTTCGAGTAGATGTCGAGCTTGTCGCGCGTGTCGGCGATGTCGAGGTCGCGCATCGTCAACTGCCCGATGCGGTCGGCCGGCGTGAACGCCCCGGCGCCCTTTTCCATGGTCAGCCGTTCAGGGTGGTAGGTCAGGTTCGGGCTTGCCGTGTCCATGATCGAGTAGTCGTTGCCCCGGCGCAGTTCCAGCGTTACTTCGCCGGTTATCGCACGTGCCACCCAGCGCTGCGCGGTCTCGCGCAGCATCAGGCACTGCGGGTCGAACCAGCGGCCCTGGTAGAGCAGGCGGCCGAGGCGGCGGCCGTTGTTGCGGTACTGCTCGATCGTGTCTTCGTTGTGGATGCCGGTGACGAGCCGCTCGTAGGCGATGTGCAGCAGCGCCATGCCCGGCGCCTCGTAGATGCCGCGGCTCTTGGCCTCGATGATGCGGTTCTCGATCTGGTCGCTCGTCCCGAGGCCGTGCCGGCCGCCTATTGCGTTCGCTTCGTCGAACAGCGCCACTGCGCTCGCGAACGTGACGCCGTTCAACGCCACCGGCTGGCCCTCTTCGAAACGCACCGACACCGTCTCGGCCTTCACCGCCACGTCGTCGCGCCAGAACGCGACGCTCATGATCGGGTTGACGATGTGCAGGCCACGGTGAAGGAACTCCAGGTCCTTCGCTTCATGGGTGGCGCCGAGCATGTTCGAGTCGGTCGAGTAGGCGCGCTCGGTGCTCATCTTGTAGTCGAAGCCGGCCGCGATGAGGTACTCGCTCATCTCCTTGCGCCCGCCCAGCTCGTCGATGAAGGTCTGGTCGAGCCAGGGCTTGTAGATGCGCAGGGCCGGGTTGGCGAGCAGGCCGTAGCGGTAGAAGCGCTCGATGTCGTTGCCCTTGTAGGTGCTGCCGTCGCCCCAGATGTTGACGCCGTCCTCGCGCATCGCCACCACCAGCGAGGTGCCGGTCACGGCGCGGCCGAGCGGCGTGGTGTTGAAGTAGGTCGCGCCGCCGGTGGCGATGTGGAACGCGCCGCACTGGATCGCGGCAATGCCTTCGGCGACGAGTTGTGGCCGGCAATCGATCAGGCGCGCGATGTCGGCGCCGTAGGCCCGGGCCTTGCGTGGGATGTCGTCGTAGTCGCTCTCGTCGGGCTGGCCCAGATGCGCCGTGTAGGCGCAGGGAATGGCCCCCTTGGCGCGCATCCAGTGCACCGCGGCGCTGGTGTCCAGGCCGCCCGAGAAGGCGATGCCGACGCGTTCGCCGGCGGGGAGTTGCTGAAGAATATGGGCGGCCATCAGGTTCTTTCGAAACGAAGTTTCAGACGAGACCGGCTTGCACCCAAGCGGTCTCGTCGCCAAAACCTGAATCCTACGTGAGCCTTGCGCTGGCCCGCCAGCGGGCGTTCAACCGCCCGCCCACCGGTGGTGCGTGTCCTGCGGCAGCACCCGCGGGCGACAATGCGCGCCGATGCGCGAACGCCTTGCCTCCGCTCTTGCCAACTACCGCCAATTGATCCGCTGGGACCGCCCGGCCGGCTGGCTGCTGCTGTTGTGGCCGACGCTGTCTGCGCTGTGGATCGCGGCCGGCGGCTTTCCCGGTTGGCACCTGCTGGCGGTGTTCACGCTCGGCACGGTGCTGATGCGCAGCGCCGGCTGCTGCATCAACGACGTGGCCGACCGCGAGTTCGACAAGCACGTCAAGCGCACCGCCCAGCGCCCGGTGACGCGCGGCGCAGTGAGCCCGCGCGAGGCGCTGGCGGTGGGCGCGGTGCTGGCGCTGGCCGCGTTCGCGCTGGTGTTGACGACCAACGCAGCCACGGTGCTTTGGTCGTTCGCGGCGATGGCCGTCACGCTCGTCTACCCCTACAGCAAGCGCTTCTTCTCGATGCCGCAGGCGGTTCTGGGCGTGGCCTTCAGCTTCGGCATCCCGATGGCTTTTGCAGCCGTCAACGGGGGCGATTCATGGCACGTCGCGGCGGCGTTCACCGCCCTGCCGGCGCTCGCCTGGTGGCTGCTGCTCGGCAACGGCTTCTGGGTCCTGGCCTACGACACCGAGTACGCGATGGTCGATCGCGACGACGACATCCGGATCGGGATCCGCACCTCGGCGCTCACGCTCGGCCGCTTCGACGTGGCGGCGGTGATGCTGTTCTATGCCGCCTACCTCGGCATCTGGGCGGGGCTGGGCCGGCAGCTCGGGTTCGGCGGGGCCTACTTCAGCGGGCTGGCCGTGGCGGCGGGCCTCGCGCTGTGGCATTTCACGTTGATCCGCACGCGCACGCGCGAGGGCTGCTTCAAGGCCTTTCGGCTCAACCACTGGCTCGGCTTTGCGGTCTTTGCGGGCGTCGCGCTCGACGCCTGGCTGCGCGCCCGCTGAGCCGCATTCGAGGCGATCGCGCGGGTGCGGGTGCGCAGCGGCCGTCAGCCGAACTCGTCGCCCAGCTCCCGCGCTCGCTGCTGCGCCGCCGCGAGTGCCTTGACGAACGCCGCCTTCACACCTGCGGCCTCCAGCGCAGCGAGCGCGGCATAGGTTGTTCCGCCCTTGGAGGTGACGCGCGCGCGCAGCAGTTCGGGCGGGTCGCTGGAGCGCAGCGCCAGCTCGCTCGCGCCGCTGAACGTGGCCAGCGCAAGCTGCTTGCCTTGCTCCGCCGTGAGGCCCATCTCGGTCGCGGCCTGCATCATCGCCTCGACAAAATAGAACACATACGCCGGGCCCGAGCCCGACAGCGCGGTCACCGCGTCGAGGTCGGCCTCGCGCGCCACCCACAGCGTGCGCCCGGTCGGCGCGAGCACCCGTTCGACGAGGGCGCGGTCGGCTGCGCTCGCGGCGTCGCGCGCATAGAGCCCGGCAATGCCCTGGCCGATCAGGGCCGGCGTGTTGGGCATGGCGCGCACCACGCGCTCGGTGCCCGCCGCCGCAGCGAGGGCGTCGCTGCGGATGCCGGCCATCACGCTCAGTTGCAGCGCCCGCGAAACGTAGGCGCCGCAGGGCGCTGCCGCCTGCTTGAACAACTGCGGCTTGACGGCCCAGACCACCAGCGCCGCGTGCGCCAGCGACACATCTGCCGCGGCAAAGGCCGTCACACCGTGTTCGCTGCGCAACCGCCGACGTTGCTCGTCGGACGGTTCGACGACGAGGATCGACGTGGCGCTGCGCCCGCTGGCGACAAGCCCGCCGATGATGGCGCTGGCCATGTTGCCGCCGCCGATGAATGCAAGTACCTGGTCCATCGGGGCAGTGTAGGGCGCTGCCGCGCAGTAGCATTCAGGCGGGCGATTCGAGTCCGCGAAGAAGGTCAGTCAGCCATGAAGACGGAAACAGGCGGGATCGACAAGATCGACGCGAAGATCCTGCGCGTGCTGCAACACGACGGGCGGATCTCGAACCTGAAGCTGGCCGACGAGGTGCACCTGTCGCCGACGGCCGTGCTCGAACGCGTCAAGCGGCTGACCCGCGACGGCTACATCCTCGGCTACGAGGCGCGGCTGAACCCCGACAAGCTCGGCGCCGGGTTGATGGTCTTCGTCGAGGTCGTGCTTGACCGGACCACGCCCGACGCGATGAACGCGTTCAAGGCCGCGGTGCAAGTGCGGCCCGAGATCCTCGAATGCCACCTCGTCGCGGGCGGGTTCGACTACCTGCTCAAGACCCGCGTCGCCGACATGGCGGCCTACCGCGAACTCATTGGCTCGGTGGTGTGGGCCTTGCCGGGCGTGCGCGAGACGCACACCTATGCGGTGATGGAGGAAGTCAAGAACACGACGGCGCTGGCGTTGTAGGGCGGCGCTGGAGTTGCCGCACTGGCCGGCGGTATCGGCCCCCGCGCCGTGGCGGCCGGCAAAGCCTTCAGCCGCTTGCGCTCCTGGCGCAGCATCATGCCCCGGGTGTAGGGCTTGTCGTGGTCCGACAGCCACAGCGCCACCTCGGTCACCATGTCGTGGGTCGGCAGGCTCGGCGCCGCGGCCGGGTTGAGCAGTTGTGCCACCACCAACGCCGCGAGCAACCAGCGCGGCAGGTGGACATGGGGCACGGCCCCGAACACCAGCGAGAGCGCGCTGGCCGCACCGCCGACAGCGAAGCCGGCCACCACCTCAGGCGCCGAATGCGCGCCCACCGCCACGCGCGAGATCGCCACCAGCAGCGCGATCGCGTAGCCCAGGGCCACCGCAATGTGCTGTACTGCGCGCCCGTTCGAGGCCACGGCGCAGCGCAGCAGCAGGGGGAACACGGCCGCCGCATGCATCGCATGGCCGGAAATGCCGGTGAAGTTCAGGCTCGGGATGCCCAGGCCCCAGCCGATGAAGGCGATCTTGCTCGCGGTGGTCAGGCCCACCGCCAGCCCGAGCATGGCGGCCCACAGCAGCGCGCTGCGGCGCTCGCCGCGCCAGGCGAGCCAGCCCACCAGTGCCAGCGCCGAGGGCAGCATCAACTGGGCTTCGCCGAGCCGGGTGACGAGCTCCCACGTGGCGGGAGAGAAGGGCGGGAGGTCAACGTTCGGCATCGGCCGCGATGTTAACCAGCGTCAACCGGCACCTGCGGCTGGGCGAGCCACCTTCGGCGGTCGAATGTCACGCGCCGGTGTGCGGGCCTGTGCCGCGGCGCTCGCCGAAGACCGCCGTGCCGACGCGCACCAGCGTGGCGCCTTCGGCGACGGCGGCTTCGAGATCGGCGCTCATGCCCATCGACAGCGTGTCCACGGCCAGCCCGTCGCGTTGCAGCGCGTGCAGCAACTCGCGCAGCGCGCGGTGCGGCCGGCGTTGCGCCTCGATGCCCGCGGTGCCGGCTGGCTCGGGGATGGCCATCAGGCCGCGCAGGCGCAGCCCAGGCAGCCGCGCGACGGCGTGCGCCACGGCGGCCACCTCGGCCGGCGCGAGGCCGCTCTTGCTCGCCTCGCCGTCGATGTTGACCTGCAGGCAGACTTGCAGCGGCGGCAACTGCGGCGGGCGCTGCGCGCTCAGGCGCTCGGCGAGCTTCTGCCGATCGACGCTGTGGACCCAATCGAAGTGCTCGGCCACGGCGCGGGTCTTGTTGCTTTGCAGCGGGCCGATCAGGTGCCATTCGATGAGGCCACGCAGGTCGGCGAGCTGTTCGATCTTGGCCAGCGCCTCCTGCACGTAGTTCTCGCCGAACCGGGCCTGGCCGGCGGCGTGGGCCTCGCGCACGCGCTCGGCCGCGCAGGTCTTGCTCACCGCCAGCAGCGTGACGCTTTCCCTGGGCCGGCCGGCGGCGGCGCAGGCGCTGGCGATGCGCTGCTGCACTTGCTGGAGCCGGGATGAGATCGTCGCCATAATGCGCCGGGAGTATGGCCCAGCGCGCAGGGCGAGCCGGTACCCTCAAGACCCGGCCGAAACAACCGACATCGTTCCATGGACATCACCCAACTGCTGGCGTTCTCGGTCAAGAACAAGGCCTCCGACCTGCACCTGTCGGCCGGCCTGCCGCCGATGATCCGCGTTCACGGCGACGTGCGCCGCATCAACGTCGAACCGCTCGAGCACAAGCAGGTGCACGAGATGGTCTACGACATCATGAACGACTCGCAGCGCAAGGCGTACGAAGAAACGCTGGAGTGCGACTTCTCGTTCGAGATCCAGGGCCTGGCGCGATTTCGCGTCAATGCGTTCAACCAGAACCGCGGCGCGGGCGCGGTGTTCCGGACCATTCCGTCGAAGATCTTGACGCTGGAGCAGCTCAACACCCCCAAGGTCTTCGCCGAACTGGCGCTGAAGCCGCGCGGCATGGTGCTCGTGACCGGGCCGACCGGCTCGGGCAAGTCGACCACGCTGGCGGCGATGGTGAACCACCTGAACGAAAACGAGTACGGCCACGTGCTGACGGTGGAAGACCCGATCGAGTTCGTGCACGAATCGAAGAAGTGCCTGATCAACCAGCGCGAGGTCGGGCCGCACACGCTCTCGTTCTCGAACGCGCTGCGCTCGGCGCTGCGCGAAGACCCGGACGCGATCCTGGTGGGTGAAATGCGCGACCTGGAAACGATCCGCCTCGCGCTGACGGCCGCTGAAACCGGCCATCTGGTATTCGGCACGCTGCACACCAGCTCGGCCGCCAAGACCATCGACCGCATCGTCGATGTGTTCCCTGCGGCCGAGAAGGAAATGGTCCGGGCGATGGTTTCTGAATCGCTGGTGGCGGTGATTTCGCAGACCTTGTGCAAGCTGAAAGACGGCTCCGGCCGCGTGGCGGCGCACGAAATCATGCTCGGCACCGCAGCCATCCGCAACCTGATCCGCGAGGCCAAGGTGGCGCAGATGTACTCGTCGATCCAGACCGGCAACAGCGTCGGCATGCAAACGCTGGACCAGAACCTGTCCGACCTGGTCCGGCGCAATATCGTCGCGCCGGCCGAGGCGCGCTCGAAGGCCAAGTTCCCCGAGAACTTTCCCGGCTGAGGCCACAACAAGGGAACTGAATGGAACGCGACCAGGCCTCCAAATTCGTCAACGACCTGCTGCGGCTGATGGTGTCGCGCAACGGCTCCGACCTGTTTCTCACGGCCGACTTCCCGCCCGCGATCAAGGTCGACGGCAAGGTGACGAAGGTCTCGCCGCAGCCGCTGACCGGCCAGCACACGCTGGCCCTCACGCGCGCGGTGATGAACGACAAGCAGGCGGCCGAGTTCGAGCGCACCAAGGAAAGCAACTTCGCGATCTCGCCGCAGGGCGTGGGGCGCTTTCGCGTCAACGCCTTCGTGCAACAGGGCAACGTGGGCCTGGTGTTGCGCACGATCCCGAAGACGCTGCCGACCATCGACGGGCTCGGCCTGCCGAAAATCCTGAAGGACGTGGCGCTCTCCAAGCGCGGGCTGGTGATCTTTGTCGGCGCCACCGGCTCGGGCAAGAGCACCTCGCTGGCGGCGATGATCGACTACCGCAACGAGAACTCTTACGGCCACATCATCACGATCGAAGACCCGGTCGAGTTCGTCCACCCGCACAAGAACTGCATCATCACCCAGCGCGAGGTGGGCATCGACACCGACGGCTGGGAGCAGGCGCTGAAGAACACGCTGCGCCAGGCGCCCGACGTGATCCTGATGGGCGAGATCCGCGACCGCGAGACGATGGAGCATGCCGTCGCTTTCGCCGAAACCGGCCACCTGTGCATGGCCACGCTTCACGCCAACAGCGCCAACCAGGCGCTCGACCGCATCATCAACTTCTTTCCTGAAGAGCGGCGCGCGCAGCTGCTGATGGACCTGTCGCTCAATCTCAAGTCGCTGGTGTCGCAGCGCCTGCTGCCGCTCCAGAC
>JANOVJ010000450.1:0-8274 GCA_031417295.1 bacterium
GCCCCGAAGCCAGGAAGACGCGGACACGTGTGCCCGCCTAAAGAACCAACCGGCCAAACCCACTGACATGGCCGATATCCAGATCATCGACGCCGAAAAGCGCTTCGGAACCAACCACGTGATCCGCAAGCTGAACCTGCACATCAAGCATGGCGAGTTCGTTGTGCTGCTCGGGCCGTCAGGCTGCGGCAAGACGACCACGCTGCGCGCGATCGCCGGGCTGGAAAGCATCGACTCGGGCGAGATCCGCATCGGCGCCCAGCGCGTCGATCAACTGCCGCCGCAGCAGCGTGACACCGCGTTCGTGTTCCAGCTTTATTCGCTGTACCCGCACTTGACGGCGTTCGACAACATCGCCTTCCCGCTGCGCGCTGCCGGCATGGCCGATGCCCAGGTGCGCGAACAGGTGGCGGCTGTGGCCAAGGTGCTGCGCATCGAGCACCTGCTGAAGAAGCGCCCGTCGGCCCTCGCTGGTGGCGACATGCAACGCGTGACGATCGGCCGCGCCTTGGTGCGCCGGCCGGCGGCGATGCTGATGGACGAACCCATCGGCGCGCTCGATGCCAAGCTGCGCGAAGAGATGCGCACCGAACTGCGCCGGCTGCATGTGGAGAACGATTCGACCACCGTCTACGTCACCCACGACCAGGTCGAGGCGATGGCGATGGCCGACAAGATCGGCATCATGAACGACGGCCTGCTGCAGCAGTACGACAGCCCCGACGCTGTCTACGACCATCCGGCGAACCTGTTCGTGGCGCAGTTCGTGGGCAGCCCGATCATGAACGTGGTCGACTGTGCCTGCGAAGTGACCGATGGCGGCGTGCAGGTGCGCCTGAGCGGCATGGCCGAGCCGTTCGTGCTGGCCGATGCCGCGACGCGCGCGCAATTGCTGGCCGCACCCGTGACGGCGCAGCCCACACCCGATGATGGCCTGGCACTCGGCGTGCGGCCCGAAGCCATTGCCCTGCGGCTCGCGCCCGCGCCCGGCTTGCTGCCGGCCACTGTGCACCTGGTCGAGCCGCTGGGCGCCTACGACATCGTCGACATCGCCATTGGCGAGGCCAACCTGCGCGTGCGCACAACAAGCCAGTTTGTGCGCGGCCGGGGCGACGCGGTGTGGATCGGGCTCGACCCCGCGCGGACGCAGTTCTTCGACAAGCGCAGCGGCCTCTCGCTGCGCCAGGCCGCCTGAAGCAGCAGCAGTAGCGCAAAAAGCAAAACAACATGGCCGCCGTCTCGCTCCACCACGTCAACAAGCAGTTCGGCGCTGTCAATGCCGTGCACGACCTCACGCTCGACATCCACGACCGCGAGTTCTTCGTGCTGCTCGGCGCCACCGGCGCCGGCAAGAGCACCACGCTGCGTTGCATTGCCGGGCTCGAACAGCCGCAGTCGGGCGACATCCTGATTGCCGGCGAGCGCGTCAACGACTGGAGCGCGGCCCAGCGCGATGTGGCGCTGGTGTTCCAGCAGTACTCGCTGTACCCGAACTACACGGTGCGCGAAAACCTGGCGTTCCCGCTCAAGTCGAAGCTGCGCAACCTGAGTGCGCAAGACATCGAGCAGCGCGTCGCCAAGGCCGCCGCCACGGTGCGCATCACCCACCTGCTGGAGCGCCGCACCGACCGGCTGTCGGGCGGCGAGATGCAGCGCGTCTCGATCGGCCGCGCCATCGTGCGCGAGCCGCGGGTGTTCCTGATGGACGAGCCTTTGTCCAACCTCGACGCCAAGCTGCGCGAGCTGCTGCGCGCCGAGCTGAAGGGCCTGCAGCAGCGCCTGGGCACGACGCTCGTTTTCGTCACCCACGACCAGGTCGAGGCCATGACCATGGGCGACCGGATCGGCCTCGTCAACAAGGGCGCGCTGGTCCAGGTGGGCACGCCGCACGAGATCTACAACACGCCGAAGAACACCTTCGTCGCCTCGTTCGTCGGCACGCCGGCGATCAACCTGCTGGAGGTGCAGATCGATCTGGCGCAGGGCCTGGCGCACAACGGCGCGCTCTCGTTCGCGCTCGAACCCGCCACGCGCGAACGGCTGGCGCCTTTGCTGCCGGCCGACGCCAAGGTCTGCCTCGGCATTCGCCCCGAAAACGTCGCGCTCGTGGCCGCCGGCGGCATGCCCGGCGCGATCTACGGCGCCGAGAACCACGGCGCGGAAATCATCGCCGTCATCGAGGCCGGCGGCCACCGGCTGCGCGCCACCGTGGCGGCCAAGACGCCCACCGCGCTGAACCAGCCGGTACAGATTGCGTTCATGCAGGACAAGCTGCATTTCTTTCACCCCCAGAGCGGTGAAAACCTGCGCGCGCCCTAAGTCCGCCCTGATTCTGTTCCCCGCTCCCACCACCCCAGCCCACGAAGGAGACCGCCATGCACATCGCAACCCACAACTGGATGCGCCCCGAATCGATCAAACGCACCATCGAACGGATGCGCCAGACCGGCGTCGACGCGCTCGAGATTTCGGGCGAACCCGACCAGTTCGACACCAAGGAAGTGCGCGGGTTGCTGAAGGAGAATGGCCGCTCCTGCTGGGGCTCGGTCACGTTGACGCTCGGCGAACGCAACCTCGCGGCCAAGGATGCCGGGCAGCGCGCGAAGACGGTGGAGTACATGAAGCGCGTCGTCACCCTGGCGAAGGAGCTCGACGGCAAGATCGTGACCGTCGTGCCGGCAACGGTGGGCAAGGTCGTCGCCGACGGGACGCCCGACCAGGAATGGCAGTGGATGATCGAAGGGCTGAAGGAAGTCTACGCGCACTCGGAAGCGGCCGGCATCCGCCTCGCCATCGAGCCGCTGAACCGCTTCGAGACCTACCTCATCAACCGTGGCGACCAGGCGCAAGCGCTGGCCGATGCGGTGGGGCCGAACTGCGGCATCTGCCTCGACCTGTTCCACATGAACATCGAGGAAAACGACATTCACGAGGCCTTCCGCCGGGCCAAGGGGCGCATTGTCGATGTGCATATCGCCGACAACAACCGCTTTGCACCGGGCATGGGCACGCTCGACTTCCCGGCCATCGTAGAGACGATCAAGGGCACCGGCTATGACGGCGCGCTGACGCTCGAATTCGTTGCCACGATCGACCGCACACCGGCCAATCCCTATGGCGCGCAAGTCGAGACCAAGCCGGTCGATGTGTCGCCGGAGCAGTTGAAATTCATCATCGACCACGGCTCGAACCTGCTCGCCGACGCCTTCTACACCAACCTGTTCGAGCGCTCGGTGAAGGTGCTGCGCCCGTTGATCTGATCCACTGCACACAGGGAGCCGCCATGCTGTTCGGCCAACTCTTCCACATCGCGCTGCGTACCGGCGACCTCGACGCGACCGTGCGCTTCTACACCGAGGTGCTGGGCATGATCGTCGCCGACCGGCCGCCGATCGGCTTTCCCGGCGCGTGGCTCAAGCCCGCGCAGCCGGGCGCCGACGCGATGATCCACCTTTACGCTGGCGACGCGGCACTCGACCCCGACGGCTCGCTGCAACGCGGCTCGGGGGCGATCGACCACGTGTCGGTGGTGTGCCAGGGCTACAGCGAGTTCCGCGAGCGCTTCATGAAATTCGGCCTTGAATGGCGCGAGAACCTGGTGCCGGCCACGCCGCTGTGGCAACTGTTCGTGTATGACCCGAACGGCGTGCAGCTCGAGCTCACGTTTCATTCAGCGGCGGAGAGTGAACCGGTGCCGGTGATAGCGCCCGAGCGCTTGTACAAGGCCCGCGAGCGCTGGTTCCGGCCCGCGCTGTACCGGCAGTTCAGCCTGGCCGCAGCGACATGAAAATCAGCCGCATCGAGGCGATCTGGCTGCAGGTGCCGATTCCCGAACCCGAGCAGCACACCAGCGACTTCGGCCGCGCGACCACCTTCGACACGGCCCTGGTCCGCGTCGAGACCAGCGCCGGCCTCACCGGCTGGGGCGAGGCCAAGGTGTCGGCGGGCAGCTTTGGCGACTACAACGGCGTGGTCAACATCATCAACCACGAGTTCGCGCCGCGTCTGATCGGCGAAGACCCGCGCGACATCACGCGCTTGTGGGAGCAGCTGTACAACGGCACACGCGCGCATTACGCCTTGGCGCGCGGCCACGTGTTCCCCGCGCTCGGGCGGCGCGGGGTCTCGATCTCGGCGCTGTCGGGGATCGACATTGCGCTCTGGGACATTCTCGGCAAGTCGCTCGCCGCGCCGGTGTGGCGGCTGCTCGGCGGGCGCCGCGCCGAGCGCATGCCGGCCTATGCCTCGGGCGGCTGGGCCAACGCGGCGCAGATCGGCGAGCAATTGAACGGCTATGTCGCCAAGGGCGGCTTCGGCGCGGTGAAGATGCGCGTCGGCGTGTTCGACGGCTCGCCGGCGGCGTCGGCCGAGCGCGTGCTCGCGGCGCGCGAAGCGCTGGGCCCGCACATCGAGCTGATGTGCGACGCGCACGGCACCTTCACCGTGTCGGAGGCCCGGCAGTTCTGCCACCTGGTGCGCGACTGCAACCTCGCCTGGTTCGAGGAACCGGTCACTGCCGACGACAAGCGCGGCCTGGCCGAAGTGCGCCGTGCAACGCACATCCCCATCGCCACCGGCGAAAGCGAGTGCACGCGCTTCGACTTTCGCGACCTGATCGATCTGCGGGCTGCGGACATCCTGCAGCCCGACCTCGCGATCTGCGGCGGCATCACCGAGGCGATGCGCATCGGCGCGCTCGCGAGCGCGGCCAACCTGCGCCTCGCGCCACACCTCTGGGCCGGTGCGCCGGCTTTCGCGGCCGGCCTGCACGTGGCCGCGGCGTCGCCGGCCGCGCACATCCTGGAATACTCGCTCGGCGCCAACCCGATGATCCACGAGCTGGTCGAAGAACGCTTCCCGGTGGAGGGCGGCATGCTCTACATTCCAGACCGCCCGGGCCTGGGCATCACGGTGCGCGAAGACTTCGTCGCGCGCTACCGCAAGCACTGATCGGTTACGACAGATGGAAGGCCTCGAACAAACCGCCAAGCTGCTCACGCTGATCCGCGAGCGTGGCTTCCTGCCGGGCGACAAGCTGCCCTCCGAGCGCGACCTGGCGGCCCTGTTCGGGATGAGCCGCGGCGCGATCCGCGAGGCGCTGATCCGGCTCGACACGCTGCGCATCATCGACAGCAAGCCGAAGTCGGGCATCTACCTCCAGCCCTACGGCGCCGAGCGCAGCATCGAGGCGATGGTGCTGTTTGCCGAGACCAACATTCCGCTCACGGCGGCCGAGGTGGCGCAGTCGGTCGAGCTGCGAAGCGTGCTCGAGAGCGAGGCCATGCGGCTGGCCTGCGTGCGCCGCACGCAGGACGACCTGGACCGCCTGAAAGCCTTGCTCGATGCCAGCGCCGCGGCCATCAAGCGCGGTGAAACACTGGCCGAGCTCGACGCAGAGTTCCACAAGGCCATCGTCGCCGCGACCAAGAACGACGTGCTGCTGCGCTTCATCAACGTGTTCTACCTGATGTCGCGCAAGCGGCGCGAGATCTATTTCCACGACGCGCCGCAGAGCAAGCGCTCGCACGCGCAGCATTTGCAGCTCTATCGCGCGATCGAGGCGCGGGACTTCGAGTGGGGCCAGCAGCTGCTGCGGCGCCACCTGAAGGGTGTGGACGCGTACTTCCGGATGTTCTTTTCCGAAGCGCAAGACCCGGCTCCGAAGCGCGCCGCGCGCAAGCCTGCGGCGCCCTCTCCCGCCGCCGCCGCCGCTGCCGCAAAGCGCCGCTTGCGCCCTGCCAAGGCGGCTTGAGCCGGCCCCATCGCCGTGCCGCGCATCCTGCTCACCCAACCGATCCATCCGCTGGCGCAGGCGCGGCTGGCCGAGCTGGGCGACGTGACCGTGGCCGCCGACACCGCGCCCGACACGCTGCGCCGCAGCGCCGCGGGTTGCGAGGTGGTGATGGTTCGCGCGCCGTTGCCGGCCGACATCTTCGACGCCGCGCCCAGCCTCGTCGGCGCGGTGCGCCACGGCGCCGGGGTCGACATGATCCCGATCGAGGCCGCCACCGCGCATGGCGTGCTCGTCGCCAACGTGCCGGGCGTGAACGCGAACGCGGTGGCCGAGCATGTGCTGCGCAGCCTGTTGCAGCTGGCGCGTGGCAGTGCGGCGGTGTCGGCCGCGCTTTTGGCCGCACGCAGCGCCGGCTGGGCCCGCGCACGGGGGCTGGCCGACAGCGGCTTCGAGCTGCGCGGGCGCACGGTTGGCGTGGTGGGCTTCGGTCATGTCGGGCAGGCTGTCGTGCGCCTCTGCACCCAGGGCTTCGGGATGCGGGCGCTCGTGCACATGCGTTCGGCCTTGCCCGAGGGCGCAGTGGCGCAGCGCATGGCGCTGGAAGACCTGCTCGCGCAAGGCGATTTCGTCGTCCTGGCCTGCCCGCTGACCGAGGCAACACGCGGCCTGATCGGCGCCGCGCAACTGGCGCTGATGCGCCCCGGCGCGTTCCTGATCAACGTCGCCCGCGGGCCGGTGGTGAACGAGGCCGCGCTGATCGACGCGCTGCGTTCGGGCCGCATCGCCGGCGCGGCGCTCGACGTGTTCGAGACCCAGCCGCTGCCCGACGCGCACCCGTTCTGGCAAATGCCGCAGGTGCTGATCACGCCGCACGTGGCCGGGCTGACCGAGGACAGCATGCTCGCCATGGGCACGCAGGCCGCGCTCGCCGTCGAGCACCTGCTGCGCGGCGAGGTGCCGCCGCATTGCATCAACCCGGAAGCGATGCCGGCGTTCGAGCGGCGCCGCCATGCGGCCTCACAAACCCGAGGCGACGATCAGCGCACCTGACCTGCCAACACCGGAAACAGCTTCTCCAGGCCGTCGGCCATCACCTCCACCGCCAGCGCGGCGAGCAGCAGGCCCATCAGGCGCGTCATCACGTTGATGCCGGTCTTGCCGAGCACGCGCGCAATGGTGCCGGAGAGGCTGAAGCAAGCCCAGACCGCGACCCCGATCACGACGCCGTAGCCGACCAGCATGGCGAGCTCCCACCAGTGCTGAGTCCGGTTCGAGTAGATGACGACGGTCGAGATCGCCGCCGGCCCGGTAAGCAACGGAATGGTCAGCGGCACGACGGCGATGCTGTCGCCGGCGTCGGCCTTGGTTTCGCCCTCGCTCAAGGTATCGGGGCGCGATTCGGCCGGCTTGGCGTTGAGCATCTGCAGTGACGAGATCAGCAGCAGCATCCCGCCGCCGACCTGGAACGAGGCCAGCGAGATGCCGAAGAAGCCGAGGATGCGCAGCCCCGCCAGCGCGCTGACGGCGATCACCACAAAGGCGCTGAAGGCCGCGACGCGGATGGTGCGCTGGCGCTGCGCCCGGTTCAGGTTCTGCGTGAAGTGGATGTAGAACGGCACCACGCCGATCGGGTTGACGATGGCCAGCAGCGCAACCAGGGGCTTGAAGATGTCCATGCCTGATTCTCGCTTGATGGGCGGCCTGAATCACTGCGCTCGCTGCGCCACAGGGGGCCGCTCAGCCGCCCGTGGGCGGCCCAGCGAGCGCGCGCAGGTAGCGCAGCCCGGCGGCGGCGCGCGGGCCGTACCAGCTCAGCAGCTCGCCGTCGACGAGTTGCACCTGGGCCTGGGGGCACAGCGCTTGCGCCTGCGCAAGGTGGCTGGCGTCGAAGCGATACGGCTCGGACGACAGCAGCACGCGCTGGACGCTGCGCAGCCAGGGCTCGTCGCCGCGCAACACGGGGTAGCGCGCGGCGCCGGTTTCGCCGCCGAACGCGGCCGGCAGCGTGAGCCAGTGGATGCGCGCCAGCATCTGCGAAAGGTAGGTGTCGCGCGCCACCGTCATCCACGGCTCGCGCCAGATCAGGTACAGCACCGTCGTGACTTCGCGGCCGGCGGGCGTCGTCGCGGCAAGTTCGTGCGCGATCTCAGCGCGCAGTGTGGCGGCACGGGCTTCGACCCCGGGCACACCGCCGAAGGCCGCACGCAGTTGCTCGATCAGCGCCAGGTTGTCCTCCGGCGCGCAGGGGTGGGTGACGATCACTTCGGGCACGAACGCGCGCAGCGCGGCCACGCTGTCGAGCCGGTTCTCGTCCACGTTGACGAGCACGTGCGTTGGTGCCAGCCGGCGCAGCTTGGCCAGGTTCACGTCCTTGGTGCCGCCGACCTTGGGCACGGCCCGCAGCGCAGCCGCCGGGTGGACGCAGTAGCCGGTGCGTGCCACGAGATGCGCGCCCAGACCGAGCGCGACCACGAGCTCGGTCAGGCTCGGCACCAGGCTGGCGATGCGGGGCACCGCGGCGGGTTCGATGCTCAAGGTTC
>JANOVJ010000451.1:0-1859 GCA_031417295.1 bacterium
GCGCCTGAACCGTACCTATCCGGGCAAGGAGAACACATTCGTGCTGGACTTCCGCAACAAGGCGGAAGACATTCTCAAAGCCTTCCTGCCGTTCTATCGCACGGCCAGGCTGTCGGGCATCACCGACCGAAACCTTGTGCACGTGTTGCGGCACAAGCTCGATGCCGTAGGCATCTATCTTTGGGCCGAGGTGGAGCTGTTCGCCAAGGCGTACTTCGACCCGAAGGGAAAGCAGGCCGCCATCCAGGCGCCGTTGAAGCAGGCCCACGAGCGTTTCAAGCAGCAGACGAAGGAGGTGCAGGATCTGTTCCGCAGTGACCTGGTGACCTACGTCAGCGCCTACGACTTTCTGTCGCAACTCGTGTCCTACGACGACCTCGACCTGGAACGCCTGCATGCGTTTGCCAAGTGCCTGTTGCCGCGATTGCGCGGCCAGAGCGACGGCGGCGATACGCTGGATGGCGCGGTGCGGCTGGCGGGCTACAAGGTCATCAACCCCAAGGACCACAAGCTCAGCCTGGAGGGTGGCACGGCCAAGCCGATGGACCCGATGAACACAGGTGGCGGGCTGCCGTGGGACGACCCGAACGACCGGCTGTCGGCCATCATCAAGAAGATGAACGAGGTGTTCTCGGGCAACCTTTCGGATGCCGACTTTCGAGGCTACGCGACCACGCTGATCGGCAAGATGGTGGCCGATGCCACCTTGCAAGAACAGGCCCAGGCCAACGATACCGTGGAGGCGTTTGGAAACGGCGCGTACGAGACCAAGCTGAACAACGCGGTGGTGGATGCGCTGGACGGGCACAGCGCGATGGCAGACCAGGCGCTGCGGCATCCCAAGGTGTTCAAGGGCCTGGCCGAGTTGCTGGTGGATGAGGTGTATAGGCAGTTGCGAGGCAAGGCGGACAGTCAGCCCGCCGCTTAGCCAACCCGCCCTACCCAACGCCGCGGCCTACGGTGGCGCCGAGTCGGGTTGCGTGGCCGCGCCCGACACCGCCAACCAGCGCTCCAGCTGCGCCGGGTCGGCAAGCAAGTCGGCGCTCATCCCACGGTGCACGACCGAACCTCGGTCGAGCACGACAGCTGTGTGCGTGATCGGCAGAATCATGCGCGGGTTCTGCTCGACGATGATGGCCGACATGCCCTCGTCGCGCACCACGCGCGCGATCGAGCGCAGCAGTTCTTCCACGATGATCGGCGCCAGGCCTTCGAGCGGCTCGTCGAGCAGCAGCAGCGTCGGGTTCAGCACCAGCGCACGCGCCACGGCCAGCATCTGCTGCTCGCCGCCCGAGAGCTGGTTGCCCAGGTTGGCCTTGCGCTCGGCCAGCCGCGGGAACATCTCGTAGGCGCGATGCAACGTCCACGGCCCCGGCCGCGCGACGGCGGAGAGGTTCTCGTCCACGGTCAGCGACTTGAAGATGTTGCGCTCCTGCGGCACCCAGCCAATGCCGGCCGCGGCGCGCTGGTGTGAGGGCAAGCTGGCGATGTCCTGCCCGTTGAGAAGGATGCGCCCGGCATGGCGCCGCGTCGCGCCGACGATGGTGTTCAGCAAGGTCGTCTTGCCGGTGCCGTTGCGGCCCAGCAGCGCGAGCGAGCGGCCTCTTTCCAACTCAAGGTCCACGCCCTGCACGACCACGGCTTCGCCATAGCCTGACTTCAACCCTTCGACGCGCAACAAGAGATCAGCCATGCTGCCCCTCGCCGAGGTAGACCGCCTTCACGCGCGGGTCGGTCGAGATGCTCCGCACGTCACCCTCGGCGAACAGCGCACCGTTGACGAGCACCGACACCTTGCGCGCGAAGTTGAACACCAGGTCCATGTCGTGCTCGATCAGCAGCACCGTCACCTCGGCCGG
>JANOVJ010000452.1:0-10124 GCA_031417295.1 bacterium
CTCGACCCGAACAGCACCACCGCGGCGAAGATGCACACGTAGAGCGACCAGTTGATGAACGGCACGTAGATCTGCCCGGTCTCGCGCACCGAGGTGTGCGAGATCCGCATCCGCGGCAGGTAGCCGAGCTGGATCGCCTGCTTGGTGACCGAGAACGCCGCCGTGATCAGCGCCTGCGAGGCAATCACCGTGGCGCAGGTGGCCAGCCCGATCAGCGGGAACAGGGCCCAGGCGGGTGCCATCTCGAAGAACGGGTTGCGCACGTTGGCGGGGTTGACGAGCAGCATCGCGCCCTGGCCGAAGTAGTTCAGCGTCAGCGCCGGCATCGCCAGGGCGAACCAGGCGAGGCGGATCGGGCGCTTGCCGAAGTGGCCCATGTCGGCGTAAAGCGCTTCGGCGCCGGTGACGCACAAGACCACCGAGCCGAGGGCGATGAAGGCAATGCCCGGGTGGCTGGCGATGAAGCTCAGCGCGTAGTGCGGGTTCAGCGCCCAGAGCACGGCCGGGTTGTCGAGGATGTGGATCACACCGAGCAGCGCAAGCACCGCGAACCAGACCAGCGTGATCGGGCCGAAGAACTTGCCGATGCCGGCCGTGCCGTGGCGCTGAACCATGAACAGGGCTGTCAGCACGACCAGCGTCACCGGGACCACGAAACGGTGCAGGCCGGGCGCGGCGACCTCGAGGCCTTCCACCGCCGAGAGCACCGAGATGGCGGGCGTGATGACGCCGTCGCCGAAGAAGATCGCGGTGCCGAAGATACCGACCAGCATCAGCCGCCGGCGCAGTGCAGGCCGGTGCCGCATGGCTGTCGAGGCCAGCGAGAGCATCGCGATCAGGCCGCCTTCGCCGTTGTTGTCGGCGCGCAGGATCAGCACCACGTACTTCAGGCTGACCACCACCGTCAGCGTCCAGAAGATCATCGACAGCACGCCGTAGATGTTGTCCGGCGTCAGCGGCACGTGGCCATTGGCGAAAACCTCTTTGAGCGCGTACAGCGGGCTGGTGCCGATGTCGCCATAGACCACGCCCACGGCGCCCAGCGTCAACGCGAACAGGCCGGATTTGGAAGAAGACGGGGCGGAACTCACAAAGGCTGGGTCAAATCGCTGGCAAACCATTGTGCACCGCGAAACCGGGCGCCATGGCAAGCGCGGTTGCAGGCGCCGCGCGGGACCCGCATTGTGGGCTCGGCAACCCAACCCGCGGCAACCCTCGGATGGGGTGATGTTGCAACGCAACAACGTATCCAGCGAAGGTGTAGTCGTTGCTGTGCTCCTTGCTGCACGGCTTGCTGCGTCGGTTCGGAGCGGCCAGAATGAAAGCCTCGCCACAGGGTTCAAAGGAGTTCGCCATGGGTTTGCTCGATTCGGTCGTGGGCATGTTGTCGGGCGGGCAACCCGGCCAGCCGGGCGGGCCGGGGGCGCTGCTCCAGGCAGTGCTGGGCATGGTCGCCAACGATGGGCAGGGTGGCGGCCTTGCCGGGCTGGTCACGAAGTTCCAGCAGGGCGGCCTGGGCGACGTGGTCGGCAGCTGGGTTGGCACCGGCCAGAACCTGCCGATCTCGGCCGACCAGCTGCAGCAGGTGTTGGGCTCGGACATGGTGGCCGGCCTGGCCGCGAAATTCGGCCTGTCGCCGGCGGATGTGGGCGGGCAGTTGTCGCAACTGCTGCCGCAGGTGGTGGACAAGCTGACGCCGAACGGCGAGTTGCCCGCTGCGTCGGCCGGCGGCCTCGGCGACCTGGGCTCGCTGCTCGCCCGCTTCAAATAGCGCCAGCCGCGGCCGAGCCCGCGGTTCAGCCGCGCATCGAGCCGGCCACCAGGTCGAAGCGGAACAGGCGGCACTCGATCGGCCCGTTCCACATCGGCATCCGGCGCGCTTCTTTCAGGCGCATGCTGCTGGGCAGCTTCATGTCGGGGCTGAGCACGTAGGCGGTCCAGCCGGCAGGGTGCTGGGTGTAGGCGCGTTTCCAGTGAGCGGCCAAACGGGGGAAGAAGTCGTCCGGCGTGGCCCGGTCTTCGGCTGACGGGCGCGCGGCGCGGGCGCCGGCCTTGCCCAGCACCTCGATCCGTTCGCCATAGGGCGGGTTGAGCATCAAGGTGCCGGCCAAGTCCGGCGGCAGCGTCGGCGCCGGGCGCTCCAGCGCATCGCCGCCGTTGAAGGTAATGGCGTCCGCCACCCCGGCCCGTTCGGCATTGCGGCGCGCGAAATCGACCATCCGGAAGGCCACGTCGCTGGCAAAGATCGGCACCGCGCTGGCGTGGATGCGCGCCTTCGCCGCCGCCTTCAAGGCCAGCCACTCGGACTGCAGCTCGGCCACGGCGAACGGCCCCAGGCGCTCGAACGCGAAGTGGCGCAGCAGGCCGGGCGCGATGCCGCAGGCGATCTGCGCCGCCTCGATGGCGATCGTTCCCGAACCGCAGCACGGGTCGTGCAGCGCGCCGCCGGCCTCGGGCGTGCCCTGCCAGCCGGCACCGGCCAGCATCGCAGCGGCCAGGGTTTCCTTGAGCGGCGCGTCGCCCACGTCGGCGCGCCAGCCGCGCTTGAACAGCGGCTCGCCCGAGCTGTCGGCGTACAGCGTGGCGCGTTCCGGGCCGAGGTGGAGCACGAGCTGCAAGTCGGGCTGGCGCGTATCGACGCTGGGCCGCTCGCCGGTGGCGTCGCGCAGCATGTCGCACACCGCGTCCTTGATCCGCAGCGCGGCGAAGTTCAGGCTGCGCAGGGGCGAGCGCTGCGCGGTGGTGTCGACACGCAGCGTCTGTTGCGGTGTGATCCAGAGCGACCAATCGACGCCCCGCGCCAGCTCGTAGAGATCGTTCTCGTGCGTGTAGGCGCCCTCGGCGACCTCGATCAGCACGCGTTGCGCGAGCCGGCTTTGCAAGTTGAGTTGCATCACCTCGCCAACGCCGCCGTCGAGCCCAACGCCGCCGCGCACGACCCTGGCCGGCACGTCGGGCAACAGCCGCGCCACTTCGTCGGCGAGCAAGGATTCGACGCCCGCGGCGCAAGGAAGAAACAACGGTGCCTGGCTCATCGACTTGGTTCCATCAAAGCGCCCGCCGCAAGTTGGCCGGCGCGATCTTCAGCGCCTCGCGGTACTTGGCCACGGTGCGCCGCGCGACCTGGATGCCCTGCTCTTCGAGCATCAGGCTCAACTGGCTGTCCGACAGCGGCTTGGCCGGGTCTTCGGCGGCGACCAGTTGCTTCAGCAGGGCCTTGACCGCGGTGCTCGACGCGTTGCCGCCGGCCTCGGTGTTGAGCGACGAGCCGAAGAAGTACTTCAGCTCGAAGGTGCCGAACAGCGTCGCCATGTACTTGGCCGTGGTGACGCGCGAGATCGTCGATTCGTGCAGGCCGAGTTCGTCGGCGATCTCGCGCAGCACCAGCGGCTTCATCGCGATTGCGCCGTGGGTGAAAAAACTTTTCTGGCGCTCGACGATCGCCTGCGAAACGCGCTGGATGGTGTCGAAGCGCTGCTGGATGTTCTTCACGAACCAGCGCGCTTCCTGCAGCCGCGCGCCCATCGGCGAACCGCTGCCACCGCGCGCGCCGCGGATCGCCTGCGCGTACAGGTCGTTGATGCGCAGCTTGGGCATCACGTCCGGGTTCAGCACCACCTTCCAGCCCCGGCCTGCCTTTTGCACGATCACGTCGGGAATGATGATGTTGGCCTCGGCGCGCGTGAACGGCCGGCCTGGCTTGGGCTCCAGCGCGACGATCAGCGCCTGTGCCTCGCGCAGCATCTCTTCGTCGGCGCCGGTCGCGGCCATCAGCTTCTTGATGTCACGCCGTGCCAGCAGCTCCAGGTGCTGGCGGCAAACAAGGATCGCGATCGCCTGCGCCTCGCAGCGCCGCTGCGCGCGCAACTGCAGCGTCAGACATTCGGCCAGATCGCGCGCGCCCACGCCCAGCGGCTCCAGGCTTTGCAGCCACTTCAGCGCGCATTGCAGGCGCTCGAACAGTTCCTGGCAGGTGGCCGAATCGCCACCGGCCAGCCGTTCGGCGATTTCCTCCAGCGGGTCGGCCAGGTAGCCGTCTTCGTTGAGCGAATCGATCAGCACCGCCAGCGCGGCCGCGTCCTCGGGGCTGAGCCGCATGCCGGGCAGTTGGCTGCGCAGAAAGTCTTGCAGCGATTCCGGCGCGCCGCCGCGTTCCAGGCCCTCGAAGTCTTCACCGTTGGCACCCTGCGGGCTCGACGAGGGCATCTCGGTGATGCCGTCGAAGTCTTCGCGCTCGGTGCCGTTCTCCCAGTCGTCGCGCTCGGTGGTGCCGAACTCGGCTGTGTCCAGGCCGGGCGCCTCGTCGGCGGTCTCGGTGCTGGTTTCAGAGCGCGTCTCGGCCTCGTCGCGCAGGTTGTCGCGTTCGCTCGCGGCGACGCGCTCGGGCGCCGCCTCGGGCAGGGCGAACTCTTCCTCGGTTTCGAGAAACGGGTTCTGTTCCAGCATTTGCTCGACCTCCTGGTGGAGTTCAAGCGTGGACAACTGAAGCAGGCGGATCGACTGCTGCAACTGCGGCGTGAGCGACAGGTGCTGCGACAGGCGGACCTGCAGGGAGGGCTTCATCATGCGGATGACAGCCCCCCGGCTGCGGCGTACCGCAACCGACCCCCCGCGGGGGTCTCGCCCGCCAAGCCCCGGAGGGGGCCCCCTCGTGGCCCTTGGCGGCCCGGCGCCGGGCTCGCGCCGCTTGACTGTGGGTGTGGCATATCCACGCTACATGCGGAAGTGTTCGCCGAGGTAGACCTTTCGCACCTCGGCATTGGCGATGATCTCGCCTGGCGTGCCCTCGGCGAGCACGGCGCCTTCGCTGATGATGTAGGCGCGGTCGCAGATGCCCAGCGTCTCGCGCACGTTGTGGTCGGTGATCAGCACCCCGATGCCGCGGCCCTTCAGGAAACTGATGATCCGCTGGATCTCGATCACCGCGATCGGGTCGACACCGGCGAAGGGCTCATCGAGCAGGATGAAGCGCGGCTGCGTCGCCAGCGCACGCGCGATCTCGACCCGGCGCCTTTCGCCGCCGGAGAGCGACGGGGCCGGGTTGTCGCGCAGCTTCTCGATCCCCAGGTCTTGCAGCAGGCCGTCGAGCAACTCCTCGATCCGCGCCGTCTTGAATGGCCGGCCCTCGGCGTCGAGCTGGAGTTCGAGCACGGCACGGATGTTCTCCTCCACCGTGAGCTTGCGAAAGATCGACGCCTCCTGCGGCAGATAGCTCAGGCCCAGCCGCGAACGCTGGTGGATCGGCAGCCGCTCGACGCGGCGCCCGCCGATGCTGATGCGGCCGGCATCGGCGCGCACCAGGCCAACGATCATGTAGAAGCTGGTCGTCTTGCCGGCGCCGTTCGGGCCGAGCAGGCCGACCACCTCGCCACCCTGCACCGCGACGTGCACGTCCTTGACGACGGTGCGCACGCCATAGCTCTTCTTCAGCCCGCTGGCCTCCAGGCGCCCCGGTGGCGCCGATGCCAGATCGCCCGCGCTCACGGCCGCGCCCCGGACGCCGCTTCGCCCAGCGAGCTGCTCGGCCGCAGTGGTGCCGGTGCCGGCGCCGAAGCCGGGGCTGCCGCCGCATCGGGCAGCGGCTCGCGTGGCGTCAGCGTTGCCCGCACCCGGCCGGCCGGGTTGGCCGGCGTCGCCGCCGACTCGCCGCCGCTGACGCTGAAGACCTCGCGCGTGTTGTCGTAGGTGATCAGGTTGCCGGCAGTTTCGTCCGCAAGCGTCGCGCCGCGGTAGCGCCGGATCACGGCTCGGTTGACGAAGCGCACCGTGTCGGCCTTGCCGTCGTATTCGATCCGCTCGGCCTCGCCGCGGATCGTCTCGTCCACGCCGTCGCGCTTCTGGCTGAAGCTCGCCAGTTGCCCCGGCAGGGCGGTCGCCAGGCCGCTGTGATACCCGTCGGGGCTTTGCCGGACTTCGATCTGCGCCGCCCGCATCGTCAAGCTGCCCTTGGTGACGACGACGTTGCCGGTGAAGGTGCCAACCTGCTTCAGGTCGTCGTAGCGGCCGGCGTCGGCCTCGACGTTGAGCGGCTTGTTCCGGTCGGCCTTTTCAGCCGGCGCCGGCCCGGCCAGGAGCGCGAGCATCAGCGCCGACAGCGGCGCGAACGATCGAGACCGAAAGGGGGAGGGGTGGGAGGCGCTAAGCATGGGGCACGAAACTTGCGGTCGATTCTAGCGGTGCGCTGTCGAAGCGACGCCGTCGATCGATCCGCCGTACCCCGGCGGGGCTCAGGAAGCCTTGTTGCGGACCTGCTGGATCAGGTAGTCGGCCACCGCCAACGCCCGCTCGGGCGAGCCGGCCATCGATGCCGAGGTGAAGTAACGGCCCTGGACGCCGATCGCCGGCACGCCGTCGAGCTTGTAGGCCTGGGCGAGCTGCGTTGCCTGGCGGACCTTGGTCTGGACCGAAAAGCCGTTGTAGTGCTCGAGGAACTTCTCGCCGTCGACGCCGTTCTTGGTCATGAAGGCGGCAATCTCGGCCGGTTTGTCGAGCTTCTGCCGGTCGACATGGATCGCGGCAAAGACGCGCCGGTGCATCGATTCGCTGAGCTTCATTTCGTCCAGCGCATAGAAGATCTTCTGGTGGGCCACGAACGGCTCTTCGCGCCAGGCCACCGGCACGTGGCGATAGATCACATCCGGCGGCAGCTTCTTGGCCCAGGCGTCGAGCTGCGGCCCGAAGGCGTTGCAGTGCGGGCAGCCGTACCAGAAGAAGTCGATCACCTCGATCTTGCCGCCCGGCTGCGCGGGCAGCGGCGGGCTCAGGCGCAGGAAATCCTTGCCCTCGACGGGAGCCCCACCCTGGGCCTGCGCCGGGTTCGCGGCCCATGACGCAACACCCAAGGTGCCGGTGGCCAGAACGGCCGAAAACTCACGTCGTTTCATTGCTGATTTCCTGGTTGCATGACCGGCAGGTGGAGTCCCGTCCGCCGGCATAAGTTCAGACTGGGCCGAAGGCGTGCCTGCCCCGCCCTCACTGGCGCTGCACCCGCACCAGCGCGGCGTCGATGCCCGCGCCGTCGAGCCTGGCCTTGGCGGCGTCGGCCTCTTCCTTGCGGTCGAACGGGCCGACGCGCACCCGGTACATGGTGCGGCCCGACTGCTCGCGTTCGGTGATCTTGGCCGAGAGGTCCATCAGCGCGAGGTTGGCGCGTTGCTGTTCGGCGTCTTCGCTGCGCGCGTAGGCGCCGGCCTGCACGAAATAGGTGATCGGGTCGGGCGCGGACGCCGCCGCCTTGGCGCTGGCGGCGGGCGCGTCCTTGCCGTCTTTCCTGGCGGCCGCGGTGTCGGTGGCAGACGCGGGTTTGGCCGGTGCGGGCGACGCCACCGGCGGCGGCATGACAACGACCACCGGCGCCGTGCTGGCCGCGGCGGAGGGCCGCACCGCGCTCTTGCCCGACAGCGGGCCGTTGGGGTCCCAGTTGCGGTTCTTCTCGGCCTGCGCGGCGTCTTGCTCGGGGCTGCGCTGCGGCACCTTGTTGATGAACGGCACCGGCACCTTGGTCACGTACAGCGCGACCGCGAGCGCCACCGCCAGCCCGACCAGCAGGCCGACGATCAGGCCGAGGAAGAAGCCTCCGCGCTGGGCGCGCGCGTTCGACAAGCGCGTCATGCGGTGGGCTCCAGTACCGGCGCGGCGTCGCGCAGCATCGCCTCAGGTGCGCTGACGCCGAGCACCGCCAGCGCATTGCGCAACACCTGGCGGGTGGCGGCCAGCAGGGCGAGGCGGGCGCAGGCGAGCGCGGCGTCATCGACCAGGAAGCGCTCGGCGGCGTAGTAGCTGTGGAAGGCGCTGGCGAGGTCGCGCAGATAGAACGCCAGGTCGTGCGGCGCCAGGTCGGCAGCGGCGCGGGCGAGCAGGTCGGGGTACTCGGCGAGCTTCAACATCAGTGCGGTTTCGGTGGGCGCGGTCAACCGCGCCAGGTCGGCGCTCGCGAGCTGCGCCATGTCGCCGCCCCACTGCGCCAGCACCGAGCAAATGCGGGCGTGCGCGTACTGCACGTAGAACACCGGGTTCTCGTCGTTCTGCTTGCGCGCCAGGTCGATGTCGAACACGAACTCGGTGTCGGCCTTGCGGCTGAGCATGAAAAAGCGCACCGCATCGCGGCCGGTCCAGTCGATCAGGTCGCGCATCGTCACGTAGCTGCCGGCGCGCTTGGAGATCTTCACCTCCTCGCCGCCCTTCATCACCGTGACCATCTTGTGCAGCACATAGTCGGGGTAGCCGACGGGAACGCCCTTCGCCATGGCCTGGATGCCGGCGCGGACGCGGGCGATCGTGCCGTGGTGGTCGCCGCCCTGGATGTTGATCGCCTTGCCGTAGCCGCGCTCGAACTTGGCCACGTGGTAGGCCACATCGGCCAGGGAGTAGGTGTAGCTGCCGTCCGACTTGCGCATCACCCGGTTCTTGTCGTCGCCGTAGTCGGTGCTGCGCAGCCAGAGCGCGCCGCCTTCTTCGTAGGTCTTGTGGAAGCGACCAGGCGCGCGACGGTGGCCTCGACCCGCCCGCTGCTGTACAGGCTCGATTCGAGGAAGTAGTGGTCGAAGTGGACGCCCAGGGCTTGCAGGTCCAGGTCCTGCTCGTGGCGCAGGTAGGCGACGGCGAACTGGCGGATGCTCTCCAGATCGTCAATATCGCCCGAGGCCGTGAACTCGCGGTCGTCGGCATGCACGGTCTTGCGGGCGAGGAAGTCTGCGGCCACGTCGGCGATGTAGTCGCCGTTGTAGGCCGGCTCGGGCCAGCCCGCGTCGCCCGGCTTGAAGCCCTTCAGCCGCGCCTGCACCGAAGCCGCCAACGTCGCGATCTGCACCCCGGCGTCGTTGTAATAAAACTCGCGCGTCACCTGCCAGCCCTGCCACGCCAGCAGGTTGCAGATCGCGTCACCGAGCGCCGCCTGGCGGGTGTGGCCGGTGTGCAGCGGCCCGGTCGGGTTGGCCGAGACGAACTCGACCACCACCTTCGGGCCGTCGCCGCCGGCCCCACGGCTGCCGAACGCCGCGCCCGCGGCCAGCACCTCGGCCACGACGCCCTGCTTCGCTGCGGCCGTGAGCCGCAGGTTGATGAAGCCCGGCCCGGCGATTTCCATCGCCTGGACCCAGCGCTGCACCGCCGGGCGGCGCCCCAGCGCGTCGATCAGACCCTGCGCCAGCTCGCGCGGGTTGCGCTTCAGCGGCTTGGCCAGTTGCATCGCCGCGGTGCACGCCAGGTCGCCGTGCGCGGCCTGCTTGGGCAACTCGAACGCCGCCGCCAGCGCGTGGCCGGGGGCCAGTTCTGCCAGGGCTTCGGCCAGTGCGCCGAGCAGTTCTTGTTTGACTGCAATCATCTGCGGATTCTACGTTTCGGCCGCCCGCCGGCCGGGCGGCTGGGCCGGTTTTGCCCTGTTGTTCGGCGCAGCGCGCCCCGGCCGGCGGTGGAATGATCGCTCGACGGCCTGCCTTGGGCGCCTTACCGAAGCCATGTCCCAAACCTCGATCGCCCCCCCCGACCTGCCGGCGCTGCCGCAACAGATCGGCAAGTACCGCGTGCTGCGCCGCCTCGGCGAAGGCGCGACCAGCGAAGTCTTCCTCTGCCGCGACGAATTCCAGGGCCGTGACGTGGCCGTCAAGCGGGTTCGCGCCAGCGCGCTGGCCGACGCGCAGGACGGGCGCTACTACGAGCGCTTCTTTGCCGCCGAGGCGGCGCTCGTCGGCCGCCTGCAGCATCCGAACGTGGTCCAGATCTTCGACGCCGTGGCCGACCCGACCGCGCCCTACATCGTGATGGAGTACGTCGACGGGGTCACGCTGCGGCCGTACTGCCGGGCCGACAAGTTGAAGTCGGTGGAGCTGATCGTCGAACTCGGCTTCAAGTGCGCGATGGCGCTCGGCTACGTCTACCGGCAGGGCCTGATCCACCGCGACGTGAAGCCGGCCAACATCATGGCGGTGCTGAGCGAAGGCACGATCACCGACATCAAGATCACCGATTTCGGCAGCGTGCTCAACCTGCGCTCCGACGTGACCCAGGTCTACCGGGTCGGCTCGCTGGCCTACATGTCGCCCGAGCAGCTCGACGGCAGCACGCTCGACTGCCGGGCCGACATTTACTCGCTCGGCGCGGTGCTGTACCACCTGATCGCCGGCCGG
>JANOVJ010000453.1:0-8370 GCA_031417295.1 bacterium
CGACCAGCGCCGGCGTGCCGCCCGAGGTGGTGCAGCACACTACCGTGCTCGAGTACAACAAGATCGGCGAACTCGAAGAAGCCTTCCTGCTCCACGGCCGCGAAATCGCCTGCGTGATGATCGAGCCGATCGCCGGCAACATGAATTTCGTTCGCGCCAGCGTGCCCTTCATGCGGCGCCTGCGCGAGCTGTGTTCGGAGTACGGCGCCCTGCTGGTGTTCGACGAGGTGATGACGGGCTTTCGGGTCGCCCTCGGCGGCGCGCAAAGCGTCTACGCCCAGGCAATTCCCGGCTTTGTGCCTGACATGAGCGTGTTCGGCAAAGTCATCGGCGGTGGCATGCCGCTGGCGGCCTTCGGCGGCTCGCGCGCGGTGATGGAAAAGCTCGCGCCGCTGGGCTCGGTGTACCAGGCCGGCACGCTGTCGGGCAACCCGGTCGCCACCGCCTGCGGCCTCGCGACGCTGCGCGAGATCCAGCGGCCAGGCTTCTTCGAGGCGCTGTCGGCGCGCACCCAATCGCTGGTTTCAGGCTTGCTCGGCGCCGCACGCGACGCGGGTGTGCCGATGTGCGGCGACAGCCAGGGCGGGATGTTCGGCTTCTTCTTCAGCCGGGCGCAGGGCGACCCGTTGCCGCAGAACTACCCGGCCGTGATCGGCACCGACAAGGAGCGCTTCAACCGCTTCTTCCACGGCATGCTCGATCGCGGCGTGTACCTGGCGCCGGCCTTGTACGAAGCCGGGTTTGTGAGCGCCGCGCACAGTGCGGCGGATATCGAGGCCACGGTGGCCGCAGCGCGGGCCGCGCTGGCTTGAGCGAAGCGGTGGCGCGTCAGTGCTGCCCGGCCGCCCGAAGGCGCTGACACGCCCCCCGGGGGGTGAGCCCGCACCGAGTGAGCGCCTGCGCGCTCGCGCGTGGCTGGCGAACGCTGGCCGGCTTGCAAGCCGGCCAGCCGCGAACGAAGTGAGCTTGGGGCAGTTTCATCCTAGGCCGGCGACGAGCGCAAGCCGTAGGTCTGGCCGCTGACGAACAGGTATTCGACGCGCAACACCGCGTCGCCCTTCTCGCCGGTGAAGGTGAAGCCGATCACGGCGACCTCGGCGCCGGGCTTGATCTCGGCGATCTTCCAGGCTTCCATGCGCGTCAATGGCGCGAGCTCAAGCTCCCATTGACGGTCCTTGCGGGTGGGCAGTTTGGCCGCCGCCAGCAACTGCGGGCCATCGACCGGCGCCGTCTGCGCCGGCAGCGCCCGCCGGGCCAGGTCGGCCGGCAGCTTGAGGTCGGGCTTCAGTTCAAGCGCGATCTCGACATGCGGGTTGCGCCAGGCCACCTTGGCGGCGCGCCCTTCCAGATAGATGGGCAGGGACTGGTCGAAACTGCTCCAGCCGTGGTGCGCCTGCGCCCGGGCGAGAAACAGCGTGCCGCCAGCGGCCAGCAGAAGACGTCGTCGTTGCATGGTGTGTTCCTTGATAAGCATCACTAAAGATAGGCAATCCAGCGCCCGCAGGCGATCACGCCCAGCCAAAGCCCCAGCGACAGCGCGGTCTGGACGCGGGCGGTGCGATCGCCTTTCTCCAGCCCGCCGCGGCTGTGGAAGGCCGCTGCGTTCAGGCCGGCGAGCATCAGGATCGTCATCTTGAGCACGAAGGCGCGGTTGGCCAGCAGCTCGGCCGGCTGGGTCGAGAACATCAACAGCCCGCTGGTCGCAGCCAGGCCAAAACCGGCCAGGGAAACCGTCAAGGCGAGCCGGGCCAGCGGCTGCACCGGCAAGGCCGCGCCGAACCCCCAGACGCGCAACTCGACCAGCACCAGGTTGCCCAGCATCAAGGCGATACCGACGATGTGCACGATCTCCAGCGACGGGTACAGCCAGGGGTGGCCGGAAACTTGCTCCAACAAACCGGGCGGCGCGGGGCTTGGCGTCATGCCGCGACATTAGCAGCCCCTGCGGCGAGCGCGACTCCTAGAATCTTCGATGATGAAACGACCCCACGCTCATTTCGTTCGCAGCCGGCTGGCTTGCAAGCCAGCCGGCGTTCGCCGGCCACTCGCGAGCGCGCAGGCGCTCGCTCGGCCCGGGCTCACCCCCCAGGGGGCTGCGCGCCGCGGCTCCTAGTCCGCCAGCGCGGGCGTGGGCGGCAAGCAGGCTGGCCGCGTCTCGCGGGCAGCGCGTCAGCGCCTTCGGGCGGCCGTGCGGGACTGACATGCACATCCACATTCTCGGCATCTGCGGCACCTTCATGGGCGGCCTGGCGGCGCTGGCGCGCGAGGCCGGCCACCGCGTCACCGGCTGCGACGCCAACGTCTACCCTCCGATGAGCGAGCAGCTTCGCGCGCTCGACATCGAGCTGATCGAAGGCTACGGCGCCGATCAGCTGGCGCTCGCTCCCGACCTGTTCGTGATCGGCAATGTGGTGACGCGCGGCAACCCGCTGCTCGAAGCCCTGCTCGACGCGGGCTCGCGCTACACCAGCGGCCCGCAATGGCTGGCCGACCACATCCTGCCCGCCCGGCATGTGCTGGCCGTCGCCGGCACGCACGGCAAGACCACGACCTCGGCCATGCTCGCCTGGGTGCTGGAGCAGGCTGGGCTGCAACCGGGCTTTCTCGTTGGCGGTGTACCGCTGAACTTCGGCGTTTCGGCCCGTCTGGGGGCCGCAGGCTCAGGGGCCGGGCCGGGCACGGGGTCGCCCTTTGTGATCGAAGCCGACGAATACGACACCGCGTTCTTCGACAAGCGCAGCAAATTCGTTCACTACCGGCCGCGCACCGCGATCCTGAACAACCTGGAGTTCGACCACGCCGACATCTTCGACGACCTGGCCGCGATCGAGCGCCAGTTCCATCACCTCGTGCGCACCGTGCCGGCCAGCGGCCGGCTGGTCGTCAATGCGCGCGACGACAGCCTGAAGCGCGTGCTGGCGCAGGGCTGCTGGAGCGAGGTGCTGCGCTTCGGCGCGCGCAAGGAAGAACCCGGTGCGTTGCGCGCCCGTGGCGAGCCGGATGCGTTCGACGTGCTGCGCGGCAGCCTGAAGATCGCCCGCGTCGAATGGAACCTGCTCGGCGAGCACAACGTCCTCAACGCGCTGGCGGCGATCGCCGCGGCCGAGCATGTCGGCGTTGCGCCCGAGGTGGCCACCAAGGCCTTGGCGCGGTTCGAGAACGTGCGCCGCCGGCTCGAATTGCGCGGTGAAGCGGGCGGGGTGAAGGTGTATGACGATTTCGCGCACCACCCGACCGCAATGCGGACCACCGTCAACGGGCTGCGGCGCAAGGTCGATCACGAACTGGCCGCGCCGGGCGCGCCGCGGCCGCGCATCCTGGCCGCCTTCGAACCGCGTTCGAACACGATGAAGCTCGGCACGATGAAGGCGCAGTTGCCGTGGTCGCTGGAGGAAGCCGACATCGCCTTCTGCCACAGCGGCGGCCTGACCTGGGACGCCGTTCAGGCGCTCGCGCCGATGGGCGCGCAGGCGGTGGTGTGCGACAGCGTCGAGACGCTGGTGACCCGCGTCGTGGCCGCGGCGCGGCCGGGCGACCATGTGCTGTGCATGAGCAACGGCGGCTTCGGCGGCGTGCACGGCAAGCTGCTCGCGGCCCTGGCCGCAGCGCGCTGATGGCACTGACGCACCTCGCCTACCTGCACGGCTTTCGCTCGTCGCCGCGATCGACCAAGGCGCGCCGGGTGGCGCAATGGCTGGCGGACCACCGGCCCGATGTCGTCTGGTATTGCCCGCAGTTGCCGCCCTCGCCGGCCGACGCAATGAACGCCGTGTTCGCCCACATCGCCGGCTGGCCGCGCGACGGCATGGCCGTGGTCGGCAGTTCGCTCGGCGGCTTCTATGCCACGGTCTTGGCCGAGCAGGCCGGTTGCCGCGCGGTGCTGCTCAACCCGGGGGTGGACCCGGCGCGCGACCTGACGAAATACATCGGCGAGATCACGGCCTGGCACAGCGACGAGCGCTTTCACTTCCGGGCCGGGTTCGTGGACGAGCTGCGTCGAATGAGCCCGCGGGCGCTGACCGACCCCGGCCGCTACCTCGCCATCATCGCCAAGGGCGACGAGGTGCTGGACTGGCGCGAGATGAGCGCGCGCTACGCCGGCTGCCAGGTCAGGCTGCTCGAAGGCAGCGATCACGCGCTGAGCGACTTCGACCTCCATCTTCCCGACCTGCTGAGCTTCCTCGACTTGCGCTGACATCCTTGTTGCCGGGGGCTTGCGCGGACTTCAAGCGACAATCGCCGCCATGTTTGCACTCTATGAAGACGGCGGGAAGTTCTTCGCCGGCCGCGTCATGTCCGAGGCCGAAAGCTCGGCCCAGATCGAGCTCGATTCGGGCAAGCGCGTCAAGGTCAAGGCGGCCAGCGTGCTGCTCAAGTTCGACCAGCCGCAGGGCGCCGAACTGCTCGCCCAGGCGCAGCGCGAAAGCGCCAAGGTCGACCTCGACATGGCCTGGGAATTTGCCCCCGACGGCGACTTCGGTTTCGCCGATCTGGCGCGCGACTACTTCAGCGCCAAGGCTGGCACCCTGCAACAGGCGGCGATGCTGCTGGCGCTGTTCAGCGCGCCGCACTACTTCCGCCGGCTCGGCCGCGGCAACTTCAAGAAGGCGCCGGAAGAGATCGTCAAGGCCGCCCTGCTCGGCATCGAGCGCAAGAAGCTTCAGGCGGCGCAGATCGACGGTTGGGCGACGGAGTTGGCCACGGGAATCTGCCCGCCGCCGGTGCGCGAGCAGCTGTACAAGATTCTCTTCAAGCCCGACAAGAACGCGCCCGAGTACAAGGCCGTGGTCGAAGCATCCAAACGTGCGCAGAAGGCGCCGCTCGACCTGCTCACAGCCGCCGGCGCGATCGACAGCCCCTACCAGTTCCACTGGCGGCGCTTCCTGTTCGAGAACTTTCCCAAGGGCACGGCGTTCCCGCCGCTGCAGGCGCCTGCGATCAAGGAGACGCTGCCGCTGGCCGCTGTCCAGGCCTTCTCGATCGACGATTCGCAAACGACCGAGATCGACGATGCGCTGTCGGTGCAGGGGCTGGGCTCGGGAACGGTGGTCTTCGGCGTTCACATCGCCGCGCCGGGGCTGGCGTTCGCCCCCGACTCACCGATCGACAAGGTCGCGCGCGAGCGCTTGTCCACCGTCTACATGCCGGGCTACAAGCTGACCATGCTGCCCGACGCGGTAGTGCAGGCGTACACGCTGACCGAGGGCAGCGACTGCCCGGCGGTGTCGCTTTACGTCACCTTCGACGAAGCCACGCTCGACGTCAAGGCCACCGAAACACGATTGGAGTGCGTGCCGATCGCGGCCAACCTGCGCCACGACAAGCTCGATGCCGTGGTCACCGAAGCTGCGTTGCTGGGCGAGGCGTCGGCCGACTATGCATTTGCGCCCGAGCTCGCCTTCACGTTCCGCCTCGCGCGCCATCTGAAAGCGAAACGCGAAGTGGTGCGCGGCAAGCCAGAAGTCTTCAATCGACCCGACTACAACTTCCGCCTCACCGGCAACGAGGGCGCCGAACCGAAGGGCGACGAGCAGGTGCAAATAAGCACCCGCAAGCGCGGCGCGCCGCTGGACCTGATCGTCGCCGAAGCGATGATTCTCGCCAACAGCCACTGGGGCGGCTGGCTCGACGAATGCGGCGTGCCCGGCATCTACCGCAGCCAGGCCAGCCTCGCGCCCGGCGTGAAGGTACGCATGGGCACCAAGGCGCAGCCCCACGCCGGCATGGGCGTGGCGCAGTACACCTGGGCCACCTCGCCGCTGCGGCGCTATGTGGACCTGGTGAACCAGTGGCAGATCATTGCCTGCGCCCGCCACGGCCGCACCGCCGCGCTGGCGGCGCCGTTCAAGCCGCGCGACGCGCAACTGTTCTCGATCATCTCGGGCTTCGACGCCGCCTATGCCGAGTACAACGGCTTCCAGTCGGCGATCGAGCGCTACTGGTCGCTGCGCTACCTGACGCAGAACGGGGTCCAGGAACTCGACGCCAGCGTGATGAAAGACGGCCTGGTGCGCGCCGACACGCTGCCGCTGGTGTTCCGCGCCATCGGCGCCGAAGGGTTGCCGCGTGGCGCCCACGTGCGGGTGCGCGTAGGCGGCACCGACCTGCTGACACTGGATGTGCACGCAAGCGTGATCGCGCGGCTGGATGAGGCCGTTGCCGCGAGCGTGGAGGCGGCGTCCGACGAGCCCGACGACGGCGACGCCGCCGGCCCACTCACGATTGCCATCGACCTGAAGGACGACGAGGCGGACACCGCGGCCGTGCCAGCAGCCGCCGCCTGAGCGAATGTCGAAGCGCCTGTCCACGCTCCAGATCGCGCTGCTCGTGTCGGTGGGGCTGCACGCCGCGCTGCTGACGGTGCGCTTCGTGGATCCGGAAGGCTTCAACCGGGTGTTCCAGGACACGCCGCTCGAAGTGATCCTTGTCAACTCGCGCTCGGGCGAGGCGCCGACCCAGGCGCAGGCGATTGCCCAGGCCAACCTGGCCGGCGGCGGCGATGCGGAAACCGGCCGGGCCACGTCGCCCCTGCCGCCGTCGGCAACCGTTGAGGCCGGCAACGCAAGCGAAGAGGCGCGCAAGCAGATCGAGCAGTTGCAGGAAACGCAGCAGCAACTGCTGGCCCAGGTGCGGCGGGAACTCGCCGTGCTGCCCCAACCCGACCCGATGCGCGACGCCGGCACGCCCGATGCGCGGGCGCAGGAGGAGCGGCGGCGGCAGTTGATCCGGATGCTGGCCGAGATCGAAAAGCGCGTGAACGAGGAGAACGCGCGGCCGAAGAAGCGCTACATCAGCCCGGCGACGCGGGAAGAGGTCTATGCCCAGTACTACGACCAGCTGCGGCGCAAGATCGAGGAGCGCGGGACACGCAATTTCCCGGAACAGAACGGGCAAAAGCTCTTCGGCGAGCTGACGATGAACGTGACCATCGACGCCAACGGCCGCGTCGTCGAGACCGAGATCGTTCGCGGGTCGAACTCGGCCGTGCTCGACAAGCGGGCGCTGGCAATCGTCCATGCGGCCGCGCCTTTCGGGCTGTTCACGCCGGCGATGAAGCGCAAGGCTGACCAGCTCGTCATCACTTCGCGCTTTCGCTTCACCCGCAACGACGGGCTGGAAACGAGCCTGACCGCGCCGCCATGAGCCGCCCGATGGACGCCTATGCCGTGATTGGAAATCCGGTCGAGCACAGCCGCTCGCCGTTCATTCACGCGCAGTTCGCGCGGGCCGTGGGTCACGAGCTGAGCTACCAGCGCCTGCTCAGCCCGGCTGACGGCTTCGAGCAGGTGGTGCGGCGCTTCGCCCAGAGTGCCGGTGCGCAGGGCTGCAACGTGACTGTGCCGTTCAAGTTTGAAGCCCTGCGGCTCGCGGCGCGTTGCACCGAACGCGCCGCGCTGGCCGGCGCGGCGAACACGCTGCGGTTCGATGCCGAGGGCTGGCTGGCCGACAACACCGACGGCGCGGGCCTGGTGCGAGACATCGAGCTGAACGCCCAGGTTCCGCTGGCCGGCCGGCGGGTGCTGCTGATCGGGGCCGGCGGCGCGGCGGCGGGCGCGCTCGGCCCCTTGCTGGAGGCCCGACCGGCGGGCCTGACGGTGGCCAATCGCACCCGGTCGCGGGCAGAGGCGTTGGTGCAGCGACACGCCGCGCCGGCCGCCGGATGCGGCGTGGCACTCGCCGCCTGCGCGCTGGACGACTGCAGGCAAGCCTTCGACATCGTCATCAACGCCTCGACCAGCAGCCTGGACCAGGCTGACGTGCCGGTGAATGCACAGGTGCTCGCACCCGGCGCGCTGGCGCTGGACATGATGTATGGCCCGGCAGCGCAACCGTTTCTGCGTTGGGCCGCGGCCCACGGGGCGCGCGGGCGCGACGGGCTGGGCATGTTGGTCGAGCAGGCGGCCCAGGCCTTCCTGTTCTGGCGCGGCGTGCTGCCCGACACCGTGCCGGTGCTGGCGGCGCTGCGCCAGCGGTGGGACACCACGGCTTGAACGCCCGATGAAAAGCACTCTCGGCTCGACCCTCGGCCGGTTCCTGGTGCTGCTGCTGCTCGGCTTCGTGGCATTGCAGCTCTACTTCCTCGCCCGCGTGGCGCTGATGATCGTGGTCGATCCGCAAAGCACCAGCTTCCAGCGCTCGGAGATCTGGCGCCTGGCGGTCGAGAAACGGGCGGTCAACTGGAGCCAGGAATGGCGGCCCTCTGCCCGCCTCGGCGCACCCTTGAAGCGGGCCGTGATTGCCGCCGAGGATGCCGGGTTTGCCGACCACACCGGCGTCGAGTGGGACGCGCTCGAAGCCGCCTGGGAACGCAACCAGCGCGCCGAGGTGCGGGCCGACAAGCAGAACGAGCAAGCCCAGCGCCGCGCCGCC
>JANOVJ010000454.1:0-1655 GCA_031417295.1 bacterium
ATCGCACGACTTGTGGCTGGCGCAGATCGCCAACCTCGCCCGCGCCAATGTCCACCTCGAAAGCAACACGCTGACCCGGCGAATCCACGGCGCCAACGCGACCGATCTGTCTCGCCCGCTGTGGCGCAAGCTGTGGTCCCGTGTCGGCTATGGTCGCTCCCTCCTCCTGCTCACCTGGCGGCTCACAAGGCGCGGCGCCGGGCTCTCCTGAATACGCCATGTTCACCGACAAGACGCTCCTGATCACCGGCGGCACCGGCTCGTTCGGCAACGCCGTGATGCGCCGCTTTCTCTCGTCCGCCGTGCGCGAAATTCGCGTCTTCAGCCGCGACGAGAAAAAGCAGGACGACATGCGCAAGCGCTACCGCAACGCCAAACTCAAGTTCTATGTCGGTGACGTGCGCGACGCGCGCAGCGTGGCCGGTGCGATGCGGGGCGTGGATTTCTGCTTCCATGCAGCGGCGCTGAAACAGGTGCCCTCGTGCGAGTTCTACCCGATGCAGGCCGTGCACACCAACGTGCTCGGCACCGAGAACGTGCTCGAAGCGGCCATCGCGGCCGGCGTGAAGCGGGTGATCTGCCTGAGCACCGACAAGGCCGTCTACCCGATCAACGCGATGGGCATTTCCAAGGCGATGATGGAGAAGGTGATGGTCGCCACGTCGCGCAACCTCGAAGGCACCGGCACCGTCATCTGCGGCACGCGCTACGGCAACGTGATGGCGTCACGGGGCTCGGTGATCCCGCTGTTCGTCGAACAGGTGCTTGCCGGCCAGCCGATCACCGTGACCGACCCGGCGATGACGCGCTTCATGATGACGCTCGACCATGCGGTGGACCTGGTGCTGTTTGCATTTGCCCACGGCGGCAATGGCGACATCTTTGTGCAGAAGGCCCCGGCGGCGACCGTGGGCGTGCTGACGCAGGCGCTGCTCGAACTGATGCAACGGCCAGGCCATGAGGTGCGCGAGATCGGCACGCGGCATGGCGAGAAGCTGTATGAAACCCTGCTCAGCCGCGAAGAGCTGGCCAGCGCCGACGACCTGGGCGAGTACTTCCGCATCCCTCCCGACGGGCGCGACCTGAACTACGCCAAGTTCGTCGAACAGGGTGAGCCGCGGATCGACCACGCCGAAGACTACAACTCGCACAACACGCAGCGGCTCGACGTCGAGAGCATGAAGGCGTTGCTGCTCAGGCTCGAGTTCATTCAGCAAATCGTGAGCGGCGAAGCCGCGCATCCGCAGGACTAGGGCCGTGCGCATCCTCGTCACCGGCGCTTCAGGCTTCATCGGCAGCAACCTGCGGATTCGCCTGCGCGAGCTCGGCTTCACCGACGTGGCGCGGCTGTCGCGCGAAACGCCTGCCCACGAGGTGGCAAGCGAACTCGGCCGGGCCGACTTCGTGTTCCACCTGGCGGGCGTCAACCGCCCGCCGGACGACGCCGAGTTTGCGCGCGGCAATGCCGGCTTCACTCAGGCCGTCTGCGCGGCACTGGCCGCTGCCGGCCGCCGCGCGCCGCTGGTGCTGGCCTCGTCGACGCAAGCGACGCTCGACAACCCATATGGGCGCAGCAAGCGTGCAGCTGAAGACGCGGTGCTTCAGTACGGCCGCGAGACCGGCGCGCCGGTGCACATCGCCCGGCTAACCAACGT
>JANOVJ010000455.1:0-4485 GCA_031417295.1 bacterium
CCGTCCCCCCGAGGGGGAGCAAGGAACCTCGGGGCGGCCCTTCGTTTCCTTGAGTGGAGCCCGTTGCGATGACCATCGACTTCGACACCATTCCCCGTGAACGCCTGCCGGCCCTGCTGCGCGCCATGCCCAAGGCCGAACTGCACATCCACATCGAAGGCTCGCTCGAACCCGAACTGATCTTCAAGCTGGCGCAACGCAATGGCGTGAGGCTGCCGTACGCCGATGTCGAGGCGCTGCGCAAGGCCTATGCGTTCAGCGACTTGCAGAGCTTTCTCGACATCTACTACGCGGGTGCGGGTGTGCTGCTGAAGGAGCAGGACTTCTTCGACATGGCAATGGCTTACTTCCGCCGCGCCGCGGCAGACCACGTGGTGCACGCCGAGATCTTCTTCGACCCGCAGACGCACACCGCGCGCGGCGTGGCGTTCCAGGCCGTGATCGAAGGGCTGAGCCGGGCGTGCCGCCAAGCGCAGAGTGAACTCGGCGTCAGCGCCGAACTGATCCTGTGTTTCCTGCGCCACCTGAGCGAAGACGACGCCCTGGCGACGCTGGAAGAAGCGCTGCCCTGGCGCGAGCACTTCATCGGCGTCGGGCTCGACAGCAGCGAGCGCGGGCATCCGCCCGAGAAGTTCGCGCGCGTGTTTGCGCGGGCGCGCGAAGCCGGGCTGTACCTCGTGGCCCATGCTGGCGAAGAGGGCCCGCCGGCCTACATCTGGAGCGCGCTCGACGTGCTGAAGGTCGCGCGCATCGACCACGGCGTGCGCTGCCTCGAAGACCCGTTGCTCGTGAAACGCCTCGCCCGCGAGCGCATGCCGCTCACGGTCTGCCCGCTGTCGAACGTGAAGCTGTGCGTGTTCAAGACGATGACCGAGCACAACCTCGAGGCGCTGCTCGATGCCGGCCTGTGTGCCTGCGTCAACTCCGACGACCCGGCCTACTTCGGCGGCTACCTGAACCAGAACTTCGTCGAGACCTTCGCCGCGCTGCCAGCGCTGGGCGCGCGTCATGCCTGGCAGCTGGCGAGCAACAGCTTCGAAGCCAGCTTCGCAAGTGCTGAGGACAAGCAACGCTGGCATGATGCGCTCGGCGCGGCTTTCGCGCAGGCCTGAACGGGCGCCCCGGCGGCTCCCGCGAAGCCGCCCTCCCATTGCTTCAACACAACGAAAATCACCGTGCTCGAACTGCTGACCGACCCCCAGACCTGGATCGCCTTCGCGACCCTGACCGCGCTCGAGCTGGTGCTCGGGATCGACAACATCATCTTCATCTCGATCCTGGTCGACAAGCTGCCGCGCGAAAAACGCGAGCTGGCGCGCCGCCTCGGCCTGTTCATGGCGATGTTCATGCGCGTCGGCCTGCTGCTCGTGCTGGCCTGGATCGTCGGCCTGGTCGAGCCGATGTTCACCGTTCTCGGGCAAGAGATCTCGGGGCGCGACCTGATCCTGATCCTCGGTGGCCTGTTCCTGATCTGGAAGAGCACCGGCGAAATCCATCAGTCGCTCGAAGGCGAGGAGGGTGGCAGTTCGAGCGCCGTCCAGGCCACGTTCACCGCCGTGATTCTGCAGATCATGGTGGTCGACATGGTGTTCTCGCTCGACTCGATCATCACCGCGGTGGGCATGGTCGACGACGTGCGGGTGATGATCGCCGCCGTCATCGTCTCGGTCGCCTTGATGATGCTGTTCGCAAGCGCGATCGGCAACTTCGTGTCGGACCACCCGACGATCAAGATGCTGGCGCTGGCGTTCCTGGTGGTCGTGGGTGTGGTGCTGATGGCCGAGGGCTTCGACCACCACGTGCCCAAGGGCTACGTCTACTTCGCGATGGCCTTCTCGGTCGGGGTGGAGTTGCTCAACATCCGGATGCGCAAGCGCGGCAAGAAAAAGGCGCACCTGAGTGCGCCGTATGTGCGTGAGAACGAGGCGTCGGAGAAGCTCTGATCCTCGTCTTCACCGTGCCCGCCGCGATGCCGCGGCTGGCGCTGCGAAACAGGCTTACTTCGCCATTGCCGCCAGCGCGGCCTGCAGCGGCTCGGCCGCCGGGTTGCTGACGCTGTTCTTGACGAGGATGTCGACCGGCGAGACCGGCTTGCCGTAGAACGCATGGTTCAGGCTCTCGCGCACCGCGATCACCTGGCCGTTGAGCGACATGTTGGCGAAGGCGCCCTTCGACTTGGAGTACGAAACGAAGTCTTCGGTGAAGGTCGACGTGGCGCCAGCACCCTTCGGGCCGGCAGCGATCGACGCGTCGCCGCCGAGCTTGAGCTTGGTCGAGAGCAGCGAGTCGAGCCCCTTCTGGGTGTTGACCACGAGCATCGTCTCGGCCGCCTGGCCACCGGCCAGGAAGCCGAGGCTGATGCCGCCCATCGAGTAGAAAGCCGGCGAGCCGAACTTGCCGGTTTTTTCATCGCGCACCAGCAGCACGCCGGTGCCGCCCGAGCCGCCGATGATGAAACCCCCTTCGACGATCAGCGGGTACACGAGCACGCCCTTGGCCTTCTTGAGCAACTGCGGCAGAACCACGAAGTCCTTGTCGGCGGCAAAGGCGTTCACCGTGGCGGTGGCCTTGTCGACGGTGCTTTTGGCGTCGCTGGCGTCGTCGGCGCGTGCCGGCAGGCTGGCGAAGGCGGCAGTCAGCGCAAGGGCTGCGCCGGTGAGGCTGATGTTGCGACGGTTCTGGTTCATGGTTCTTCCTTGTGGGAGTGGATATGACGCGGCCGAATGAACAGGGGTTGGGGGCGCTGGTGCTCCCCCGCGTGGACTACTACTTGCGACGACTACTTTGCCAACGCCTTTAGCGCCGCGCGCAGCGGCTCGGCTTCGGCGTTGCTGACGGTGCGGGTGATCAGGATGTCGACCGGCGAAACCGGCTTGGAATAGAACGCCACGTTGAAGGTCTCGCGAACGCCGATCACCTGGCCGTTGAGTGCCATGCTCGCGAACGCGCCGCGGTTGCGCGAGAACGAGATGAAGTCGGCCGTCATCGCCGCACCTTCGCCGCTGCCGCGCGGGCCGACCGCGACCGACGCCGCGGCGCCGAGCTTGACGGTGGTGGACAGCAGTGAGTCGAGCGCCTTCTGGCTGTTGACGAGCATCATCACTTCAGCCACCTGCCCGCCGGCCAGGAAGCCGATGCTGACGCCGCCGATGGAGCTGAACGCCGGGCCGACAAAGGCGCCGGTCTTCTCGTCGCGCACCAGCAGCACGCCCGTGCCCCCGGCGCCGCTGAGGATGAAGCCGCCTTCGATGATGCGCGGAAAGACGATCACGCCCTTGGCCTTGCTCAGCAGCGCCGGCAGGGCGGCGTAGTCGGCATTGCCGGTGAACGACTTCACGGTGGCGGTGGCTTGCTCGACCAGGGCGCGGGCGTCGCTGGCGGTGTCGGCACGTGCGGGAAGGCTGCCGAGGGTGGCGAAGATCGCGATGGCGGAGGCCGCCAGGGTGACATTGCGTCGGGTCGTGTTCACTGAGAAGTTCACTGAGAATCCTTTTGGGGGAGCGCTGCCTTGGCAACGCGAAACATGCCTGCCGGGCCAGCCCGGCACAGCCATGAAGAGGCGGTAGTTTAGCCGCCCGCCTGCGCCGCGAGCTTGACGCCGAGCGAGGGCAGCGCGCGATGCCGGCCCTGTGGGCAGGCATCGCCTAGAATCCGGCTCCCCCGCGGCATCGGTGTGCCACCGCCGATGCGCCCCGCACATTCGTGGCCATGTAGAGGAACACCATGTTCAAAAACCTCGTTCGCGGGCTGCTGCTCGCGTGGATTGCCGCGGCCTCCGCCACCGGCGCCTGGGCCGATGACCGGCTGCCACTCAAGATCGGCTTCGTCTACGTCAGCCCGGTCGGCGACGCCGGCTGGAGCTACCAGCACGACCAGGGGCGCCTGGCGATGGAGAAGGCGCTCGGTGGGCGCGTGAAGACCAGCGTCGTCGAAGCCGTGGCCGAAGGCCCCGACGCCGAGCGCGTGCTGCGCGACTTGGCGAGCCAGGGCCACAAGCTGATCTTCGCCACCAGCTTCGGCTACCTGGAGCCCGCGCTGCGCGTGGCCGCCGAGTTCCCCGACGTGGCCTTCGAGCAGACCGGCGGCTACAAGACTTCGCGCAACGTCAACACCTACAACGCACGCTACTACGAGGGCCGCTACCTCGCCGGGTTGCTGGTGGGCAAGACGAGCCGCAGCGGCGTGGCCGGCTACGTGGCGGGCTTTCCGGTGCCCGAAGTGATCCAGGGCATCAATGCGTTCGCGCTCGGCATGCGGGCGGCCAATCCGAAGGCGACGGTGAAGGTGCTGTGGCTCGACACCTGGTTCGACCCGGCGCGCGAACGCGAAGCCGCGACCACGCTCGTCAACCAGGGCGCCGACGTGCTGACCAACCACAGCGGTTCGACCGCAGTGGCGCAGGTGGCCGAGGAAAAGGGCGTCGGCCTCATTGCCTACCAGAGCGACATGCGCAAGATCGCGCCGCGGGCGCAGCTCACCGCCATC
>JANOVJ010000456.1:0-4150 GCA_031417295.1 bacterium
CCATCACGGCATCGGCCACCGGGTGCACCAGGCGGAAGTCCTCCGCCTTGAGTCTCACGGCGGCATTGGCCAGCGGCGACAGGATCACCTCGTTCGGCGAGCCCTGGAAGATGTAGTTGCCGTCGGCCGGTGCGGCCAGCACCTTCTGCGCCGCCAGCGCGCCGCTGACGCCGCCCAGGTTCTCCACCAGCACCTGCTGCCCCAGCTCCTTGCCGAGCGGGTTGAAGAAGATGCGCGCGATCGCGTCCGACGGGCCGCCGGGCGGGTACGGCACCATCAGGTTGATCGGCTTGGCAGGCCAGCTCTGCGCAACGGCAGTGCCGGCGCTGAGCAGCAGGCCGGCCATCAAGGCAAGCGAGCGTTGGAACTTTGTCATGGCAACTCCTGGAGGGGGTGAGAACGCGACCTTGGGCTTCGGGCAGGGTCAATGTAGGTTTCGGCGTGGTCAAAGTCCAATGCATTGTTTTCTGCATTAGCATGAGTTTCACGCACACCTCTCAGGAGCCGATCTTGACCCTCGTGCAATTGCGCCACCTCGTCTCACTGGCGCAGACCGGCTCTTTCAGCAAGTCGGCCGCAGCGCTCTTCCTGACCCAGCCGGCCCTGAGCCGCAGCATTCGCGCGCTCGAAGCTGAACTCGGCCAGCCGCTGTTCGACCGCATTGGCCGGCGCAGTGAGGTCACGCCTTTTGGGCGCGTGGCCGTGGAGCGGGCACGCCAGCTCGTGCTCGCCGCCGACGACTTGCGTGACATCGGCCCGCAGTCGGCACGCGGCCTGGCCGGGTCGCTGCGAATCGGTCTCGGCTCGGGCCCGGGCGCGATGTTGATGACGCCGCTGCTCAAGCGCATGGCCACGCACCATCCGCAATTGCAGCTCGAGATTTCGCGTGGCCGCACCGACCTGCTCGAACGCAGCTTGCGCGAACGCACGATCGATGCGCTGGTCGTCGATGCCCGGTCGCTGACGCCCGCGCCCGACCTGCGCGCCACCGAGACCTACGAGATGCGTGGCGCCTTCCTGTGTCGGCGCGGCCACCCGTTGATGCGCAAGCGGGGTGGTGTGAACTTCGATCAACTGCGGGCCTATCCGATCGCATCGACGCCACTGAGCGACGAGGTCGCACGCGTGCTCGTCGAGCGCTACGGCCCCGACGCGCACCCGGCGCGCAGCGTCACGCTGTGCTGCGAGGAGATTCCAAGCCTGGTCGAATTGGCGCGGCAGACCGACGCGGTGCTGATCGCCATCCGGGCCGCAGGTCCCGATCTGGCCGAACTGGTGATGAAACCGGCGTTGAATGCGACCGCGCGGTTTGCCATCGTCACGCTGGCCGGCCGCAGCGAGGCACCAGCGCTGGCTATCGTGCGCCGCCTAATGAAGGAACAGCTTCGCGACCCTTGAAGAAGTTCCGTGGGTCGCTTGGCATCCTGTTCCCCGTCATGCGGTGGACACAAGCTTTATCGCTATCCGATGGTGGAAGTGGCCGCCCTGAATGGCAGCTTTTCGAGCAACTGAACTTTAGCGCTGGGTCGCTACTGATATTTCAAACGTTGGAGAAGCGGTTGTGGGCGCGGCGGGTATCGCCTTGTGAGAAGTCCTGAGGCGGCAACACCTCGGAATGCCGCCATTCGGGCCCGCGACTGTCGTCAAGCCCAACGACTGCTTGATGCTAGGCAGCGTGAGTACGTCCGCCGGCTACCACCGGCAGCAACCGCTGCTGAGCGACAGTCAAGCCCGTCGCGAACGACTCCGCCCGGATCCGAGGGCGCTGAAGTACGCTGTGTCTACCGGTGTATGGGTCAGTCAGCGCAACTCACGCCGCACGCAACGGGATCACATTCTTGCCTGCCGCCAACGCTTCGACGCGGTCGGCCAGGTACTGCAGAGCCCTCTTCCGATCCGCCGCCAGCTCCATGTGGCTGGAGGTCGCCACCGTCGCGTTCTTCTCGCTGTGCGCCAGCAGCAGCTCGACGACATCGCGGCCGAAACCGTGCTCGCGCAGCAAGGTCGCAGCGGTGCCGCGTGTGCCGTGTGGGCTGAACTCGGGCACACCAAAGTCGATGCGCTTGACGAAGTGATTCAACGTCACGTCGCCCATGGGGACGCTTCCGCGGAAGATCGACGGGAAGACGTACTCGCCATGACCCGTCAGCTCGTGCACTTGGCGGAGGATGTCGACGGCCTGGCGTGACAGGAACACGCGGTGCGGCTTGCCCATCTTCATTCGTTCGGCCGGGAGGTCCCACTGCCCGGCATCAAGATCGAACTCGGGCCACTTCGAGCGCAGCAGATCGCTCTTGCGGGTCATCGTCAGCAACAACAGCTTGGTCGCGGCGATCGTCGTGGTGTGCGCGCCCTGCTCGTCCAGCTTGCGCCAGAAGGCCCCCAGTTCCTTCTCGCTCAGGTGGCGGTGGTGTTCGACTGGCGCGCGCGCGATGGCGCCGCGCGGCGGCTGCGCCGGGTTGGTCGTCACCAGCAGATTCCGGATCGCGTGGTTGTAGATCTGCTGCACGATCACGCGGATGCGCTCGGCCGTCACGGCGGTGTCGGCGCGTGCCTTGATGATGGCCAGCACGTCGCCTGGCTGCACCTCGTCAAGCTGCATGTCGCCGATGGCCGGGTAGACGTAGACATCGAGCCAGCGCACGGTCTGGGCTACGTAGCCGCCCGACCGATGGAACAGCGTCTCGTCCACCCAGCGCTGAGCGAAGGTGCGGAAGCTGAGGCGCCGCGCGTCAGCGACCTTTTGCTCCGTCGATTGCGCTCGCTTGGCTTTGGCCGGGCTCTGGCCGCGCTCGACCAGCGCGCGCAGCTCTTCATGGCGGTCGCGCACTTGCTTGATCGTGAAGGCCGGGTAGGCGCCGATCGTCACCTTCTCGCGCTTGCCGTTCAGGTGGTACTTGAAGCGCCAGGTCTTCAAGCCCGACGGCATGACCTCCAGTACCAGGCCGCCGCCATCGGTCAGGTCGTAGCGCTTGTCCTTTGGCTTCGCGTTGTCGATCGTCGCGGGCTTCAGAACGTAGTTGATGTGTCGCATGTGGGGCCACCAAATGGGGCCACCGCCGCCCCGGTGGCCCCAAATGCGGCCTCGTCCCGATGCGATGTCAAGAAACCGTCCGGGACCTGAAAATACAAAAAACCCCAGTCGAATCAACGATCTGGGGTTTCCTGTGGGACCATCCGGGACGTCCAAAGACGCCCTGGGACCGCGTCACATGTGGTCGATCATCACCTGCCCAAAGCCCGAACACGACACTTGCGTCGCGCCTTCCATCAGCCGCGCGAAGTCGTAGGTGACCTTCTTCGACGCGATCGACTTCTCCAGCGAGCTGATGATCAGGTCGGCCGCCTCGAACCAGCCCATGTGGCGCAGCATCATCTCGGCCGAGAGGATTTCCGAGCCCGGGTTCACGTAGTCCTTGCCGGCGTACTTGGGCGCCGTGCCGTGCGTCGCCTCGAAGCAGGCCACCGAGTCCGACAGGTTCGCCCCCGGGGCGATGCCGATGCCGCCAACCTGCGCGGCCAGCGCGTCGGAGATGTAGTCGCCGTTCAGGTTCAGCGTCGCCACCACCGAGTACTCGGCCGGGCGCAGCAGGATCTGCTGCAAGAAGGCGTCGGCGATCACGTCCTTGATCACGATCTCGTTGCCCGTCTTCGGGTTCTTGAACTTGCACCACGGCCCGTCGTCGATCAACTGGGCACCGAATTCCTTCTGCGCCAGGGCGTAGGCCCAGTCACGAAAACCGCCTTCGGTGTACTTCATGATGTTGCCCTTGTGGACGATGGTCACACTCGGCTTGTCGTTGTCGATCGCGTATTGCACCGCCTTGCGCATCAGGCGCTCGGTGCCCTCGCTCGACACCGGCTTGATGCCGATGCCCGAGGTGTTGGGGAAGCGGATCTTCTTCACCCCCATCTCCTCGATCAGGAACTTGATCAGCTTCTTCGCCTTGTCGCTCTGTGCCTCGTATTCGATGCCGGCGTAGATGTCTTCCGAGTTCTCGCGGAAGATGACCATGTTGGTCTTCTCGGGCTCCTTCACCGGCGAGGGCACGCCCTTGAAATACTGCACCGGGCGCAGGCAGACATAGAGGTCGAGCTCCTGGCGCAGCGCCACGTTCAGCGAACGGATGCCGCCGCCGACCGGCGTTGT
>JANOVJ010000457.1:0-2328 GCA_031417295.1 bacterium
CGCGCCCGTTCCACCTGCTGCAGGATGCCGCGCCCGTGCGCCAGCAGCCGCTTGCCCGGCTCGGTGAGCGTGACGCCGCGGCCGGTGCGCTCGAACAGCGGCTGGCGCAGTTCCAGCTCCAGCGCACGCACCTGCCGGCTCAGGGCAGACTGCACCACCGAAAGGAAGCTCGCGGCACGGGTGAAGCTGCCGAGTTCGGCCACGTGGACGAAGTATTCGAGCTGTTTCAGGTCCATGCCGATTCGAGATAGCTGCTATACAGACTGCACGGTTGCCGAATGGCTGATGCTACCCAACAATGGCGTTTCACAACGAGACCAATCGGCCCGCCGGAGCACCTGAGATGACGCTTGAGATCACCGGTATTTCGTCGATGGCGACCCGCCAGGTCCTGGCCGAGCTGGCCGGTGCGTACCGGCGCCAAGGCGGCCCGGAGGTCGTGTTCGAGTCGGTGGGCGGCGTCGATGCCGCCAGGCGGGTGCTGGCCGGCGAGCGGTTCGACGTGGTCGTGCTCGCCGCCGACGCCATCGCCAGGCTCGTGGCCGCCGGCCGGGTGGTCGCCGGCAGCCAGGCCGACCTCGTGCACTCGGGGGTCGCGATCGCGGTCCGCGCCGGTGCGCCGCGGCCGGACATCGGCTCGGAGAGCGCGTTGCGGCGCGCGGTCCTCGCGGCGCGCACGATCGGCTATTCCACCGGGCCGAGCGGCGTGGCGTTGTTGAGCCTGTTCGAGCGTTGGGGCATCGCCGACGAAGTCAAGGAGCGCACGGTGCAGGCGCCACCCGGCGTGCCGGTGGGCGCGCTGGTGGCGCGCGACGAGGTAGAGCTCGGGTTTCAGCAACTGAGCGAGCTGATGCACCTCGAAGGCATCGACGTCCTCGGGGCGATGCCGCCTGCCGTGCAGATCGTCACCACCTTTGCGGCCGGGCAGTGCACCGCGTCGGAGCAACCCGATGCGGTGTCGGCGCTGATCGCCTACCTGCGCTCGCCCGGCGCCGCGGCGGCCAAGCGGCGCCACGGCATGGAGCCGGCGTGATGCCCGCACCAACCGCACTAACGACACCAGGAGACGAACGATGATCATCGATTGCCACGGCCACTACACCACCGCGCCGAAGGCGCTGGAACACTGGCGCAACCAGCAGATCGCCGGCATCAAGGATGCTTCGGTGATGCCGAAGGTCGCCGACTTGAAGATCACCGACGACGAACTGCGCGAGACCATCGAAGCCAACCAGCTCAAGCTGATGAACGAGCGTGGCAGCGACCTCACCATCTTCAGCCCGCGCGCCAGCTTCATGGCGCATCACATCGGCGACTTCAACGTGTCGTCCACCTGGGCCGCGATCTGCAACGAGCTGTGCTTTCGCGTCAGCCAGTTGTTCCCCGACCGTTTCACGCCCGCCGCGATGCTGCCGCAATCGCCCGGCGTGGACCCGGCCACCTGCATCCCCGAATTGGTGAAATGCGTCGAGCAGTACGGCAACGTCGGCATCAACCTGAACCCCGACCCGTCGGGCGGCCACTGGACTTCGCCGCCGCTCTCTGACCGCCACTGGTACCCGATCTACGAGAAGATGGTCGAGTACGACATCCCGGCAATGATCCACGTGAGCACCAGTTGCAACGCGTGCTTTCACACCACCGGCGCGCACTACCTGAACGCCGACACCACGGCCTTCATGCAGTGCCTCACGTCGGATTTGTTCACCGACTTCCCGACGCTGCGCTTCCTGATCCCGCACGGCGGCGGCGCAGTGCCCTACCACTGGGGGCGTTTTCGCGGCCTGGCGCAGGAGCTGAAGAAGCCTCTTTTGCGCGACCACCTGCTGAAGAACATCTTCTTCGACACCTGCGTGTACCACCAGCCCGGCATCGACTTGTTGACCAAAGTGATCCCGGTCGAGAACATCCTGTTCGCGAGCGAGATGATCGGCGCGGTGCGCGGCATCGACCCCGAAACTGGCCACTACTACGACGACACCAAGCGCTACATCGAAGCCTCGACGATCTTGAGCGGCTCCGACAAGCACAAGGTCTACGAAGGCAATGCAAGGCGCGTGTTCCCGCGCCTCGACGCCGCTTTGAAAGCGAAAGGAAAGTGACCATGACCCTCCCGATGAACCACCTCGGCATCGTCAAGCGCAACATCGCTCGCGCCGACAAGGCGGCGGTCGAAAAGCTCGCGCGCTTCGGCGTGGCCACCGTCCACGAAGCGATGGGCCGCGTCGGCCTGATGAAGCCCTGCATGCGGCCGATCTACCCCGGCGCGCAACTCTGCGGCACCGCCGTCACCGTGCTGCTGCAGCCGGGCGACAACTGGATGATGCA